>NZ_JBHSQO010000029.1:7836-96094 GCF_042658445.1 Saccharothrix lopnurensis
CCCGGGACGGTGTCCCGGGGGCCCTCGAACGCAGAACTGGGTGAGGTCAGCGCCGCATGAAGGGCGGGACGTCGACCTCGTCGTCCGGGTCGTCGGTGACCGGGACGGCCCGGTTGGGGAGGCTGCCGCTGGTCGGCAGGCCGGGCGACAGGGTGCGCGGCACGGACGGCTGCGCCGGCGAGGCGTAGGGCGAGCCGTTGCCCTGGGACTGCGGCTGCTGGGGCACGGTCGGCCGCTGCTGGACGACCTGGGTGTGCTCCACGGGCTGCTGCACCTGCTGGACCGGCTGCACGGCGGGCACGGTGGGCTGGGCCATCGGCGGGGGCTGCTGGGGCTGGGGCACCGACAGCTCACCCGCCGTCGCCGAGGCGACCGGGTTGCCGCGCTGCGGGGCGGCCAGGACCTGCGGCTCCAGCTTCTTGTGGGTCGGACCGCCGCTGTCGAAGCCGGCCGCGATCACCGTGACCCGCACCTCGTCGCCGAGCGAGTCGTCGATGACCGTGCCGAAGATGATGTTCGCGTCCGGGTGCGCCGCCTCCTGCACCAGCGACGCGGACTCGTTGATCTCGAACAGGCCCAGGTCGCTGCCGCCCGCGATCGACAGCAGCACGCCGTGGGCGCCCTCCATCGACGCCTCCAGCAGCGGCGAGTTGATCGCCTTCTGGGCGGCCGTCACCGCCCGGCCCTCGCCGCGCGCCGAACCGATGCCCATCAACGCGCTGCCCGCCCCGGACATGACCGACTTCACGTCGGCGAAGTCGAGGTTGATCAGACCGGGGGTGGTGATCAGGTCGGTGATGCCCTGGACACCGGACAGCAGCACCTCGTCCGCCGAGCGGAACGCGTCCATCAGCGACACCCCGATGTCACCCAGCTGGAGCAGCCGGTCGTTCGGGATCACGATGAGCGTGTCGCACTCGTTGCGCAGGGCCTGGATGCCCTCCTCGGCCTGCTTCGCGCGCCGCTTGCCCTCGAACGAGAACGGCCGCGTCACCACGCCGATCGTCAGCGCGCCGAGCTTGCGCGCGATCGAGGCCACGACGGGCGCGCCGCCGGTGCCCGTGCCACCGCCCTCGCCGGCGGTGACGAACACCATGTCCGCGCCCTTGAGGACCTCCTCGATCTCTTCCCTGTGGTCCTCGGCGGCCTTGTGGCCCACCTCGGGGTTGGCGCCGGCCCCGAGGCCGCGGGTCAGTTCGCGGCCGATGTCGAGCTTCACGTCGGCGTCAGACATCAGCAGAGCCTGGGCGTCGGTGTTCACCGCGATGAACTCGACGCCCTTGAGCCCGACCTCGATCATCCGGTTCACGGCGTTCACGCCGCCACCGCCGATGCCGACGACCTTTATCACCGCGAGGTAGTTGTGCGGGGGCGTCATCGGTCCGCCTTCCTGATCGTGTCCGTGCTCATGTGCTGGAGTGGATGACCACCGGTGTCACACCCGGACGGATCACCACCCGGATTGAAACTCTCAACCAGAGGTGGAGAGTTATGTCAACCCCGTATGTTCCTGCTGGACGTTATGCATCGGGAATGCCTCGGTCCAGCAGCCACGCCGTGTCGTCTCCTGACCGGGTGAGCGGTCACTACTCCCCCGTTGCCCCGTCGAGCAGTTCCCGGACCGCGTCCAGGTGCCCCGCGTGCCGACCCGTTTCCTCGATCATGTGGATCAGCACCCAGCGCGCGGGAAGCCGACCCCCGCGGAACGCCACCTCGTGGTCGAGGTCGAGCCCCGCGGCGACCTCCCGGCTCACCGCACACTCCGCAGCGTAGTCGGCGAGCAGACCGGAGATCGTCTCGCCCGGCTCGACGCGCCAATCCGCGTCCGGGTCCTCCAGCGTGTAGGGCGCCTCGCTCGGCTGTCCGGACAGCACCACGCGGAACCAGTGGTTCTCCACCCAGCGCAGGTGCTTGACCACCCCCGCGGCGGTGGTGAGCTGCGACGGGAGCACCGGGCGCCGCGCCTGCTCGTCCGACAGGCCCGCGCACTTGAACTCGATCGTCCCGCGCAGGAAGTCCAGGAACGCGTTCAGCAGGGTCCGCTCGTCCCCCGTGAACGGCACCTCGACGCGGTGGTCCTCCGTCTTCCCCATCACACCCGCAGTATCGCCGCCCGCCGCGCCCGGCGTGGCGGAATCGACCGGGTGCGCCGGTGTGGCGGGGTTCACCACGGGCACGTCACGACACCGTCGGCAGCTGCGGGCTGGAGACGTCGAACACGGACCCGTCCCGGGTCAGCAGGACGTCCAGCACGGCGGCCTTGCGCGGCGTGTCGTCCGCGGAGCCCCAGCGGACCTCGCGGCCGGCGCTCAGGGTCAGCCGCACGCCCGAGGGCGAGTCGGCGGAGACCACCAGCACCTCGCTGCGCAGCGCCTCGGGCAGCTGCGTCACCACGCCCACGACGGCGGTCAGCGCGTCGCCGGACGCCTTCAGCTCGGGCAGCCCGGCGGGCGGCTGCGCCACGGTCGCGTAGTCCCGGCCGGTGGCGTCCACCAGGTGCGCGCCGTCGGGCCCGGTGACCACGCCGACCGGGTCGCGCTCGTCCACGGTGAGCCGCACCACGCCGGGCAGGACGCGCTCCACCCGCACGTCGGCCACGCGCGGCAGGGCGCGCACGCGCGCGGCCACCTCCCCGCCGTCCACCCGGGCCAGCGGGGTGCCGGGCCGGATCGCGGCGGCCTCGACGACCTGCGCGGACGTCATCTCCACCACCCCGCGCACCTGGACCTCGCGGACGCCGAGCGCGGGGGTGAACCACACCGTGCACACGGTGGCCGTGACGACCACCAGGACCAGCACCGCCACCAGCCTCCGGCGCAGCACCGTGCGCCGGGACGGGGGGCGGGCGGGGCCGCGGGACGGGCGCCGCCGCGGCGCGGGCCGCGGGCGGCGACGCGCCGTCTTCGTGCTCACCTTCCGTCCAGCTCCCCGATGATCTCCGGCCCGAGCACGGTCACGTCGCCCGCGCCCATGGTGACGACCACGTCGCCGTCCCCGACCAGGCCCGCGACCAGCGCGGGCACCCGGTCGAACGACGGCTCGTAGTGCACCTTGCCGGCCGCCAGCGGCACGCGCTCGGCGACCAGGCCGCCGGTGACGCCCGGCTGCGGGTCCTCGCGCGCGCCGTACACGTCGAGCACGACCACCTCGTCCGCCAGGGCGAGCGCGGCGCCGAACCCGTCGGCGAACAGGCGGGTCCGCGAGTACAGGTGGGGCTGGAACACCACGACCAGCCTGCCCTCGCCGGCCAGCGGGCGGGCGGCGGTGAGCTGGGCGGCCACCTCGGTGGGGTGGTGGGCGTAGTCGTCGTACACGCGCACGCCCGCGGCGCGGCCCTTGTACTCGAACCGCCGGCGCACCCCGCCGAACGCGGCCAGGCCCTCCAGCACGCCCTCCTGGTCGGCGCCCAGCTCCAGCGCGGCCAGCAGCGCCGCGACGGCGTTGCCGGCCATGTGCTCGCCGGGGACCGCGACCCGCACGTCGACGACCCGCACGTCCGGCGCGTCGGAGTCCTGGGCGTCAACGGTCTGGGTGTCAACCGCCTGGGCGCCGGCGGCCTGCGCGGCCGGGACGCCGGTCAGCTCCACCCGGACCAGGCCGCCGCCCTCGTCCGGCCGGTGGTCGACGAGCCGGGCCGAGCCCGGACCGTCCGCCGCGCGGCCGTAGGGGCGGACGCGGATGCCCAGCTTCGCGGCCCGCTCGGCCAGCGCCGACGCGCCCGGGTCGTCCACGCAGGCCACCAGCACGCCGCCCGGCTCGATCCGCTCCAGGAACGAGTCGAACGCGCCCACGTACGCCTCAAGGGTGCCGTGGTGGTCCAGGTGGTCGGCCTCCACGTTGGTCACCACCGCGACCGAGGGCGAGAAGAACAGGAACGAGCCGTCGCTCTCGTCGGCCTCGGCGACGAACACGCCGCCGGCGCCCTGGTGGGCGTTCGCGCCCGACTCGTTCAGGTCGCCGCCGATGGCGAACGACGGGTCCATCCGGCAGTGCTGGAGCGCCACGGTGAGCATCGACGTGGTGGACGTCTTGCCGTGCGTGCCGGCGACGCAGGCCACCCGGTGGCCCGCCATCAGCGCGGCCAGCGCCTCCGCCCGCCGCAGCACCGCCACCCCGCGCTCGCGCGCCGCGACCAGCTCCGGGTTGTCCTCCCGGATCGCGGTGGACACCACGACCGCGGTCGGCCCACCGGGCAGCTGGTCGAGGTGCGCGCCGTCGTGGCCGACCGCCACGGCCGCGCCCTGCGCCCGCAGCGCCAGCACCGTGCGCGAGTCCTTGGCGTCCGAACCGGACACCCGCGCCCCGCGCGCGAGCAGGATGCGGGCGATGCCGCTCATGCCCGCGCCCCCGATCCCGACCAGGTGCACCCGCTCCAACACGTCGCTCACCGCGTCCTCCCCCTCGCGCCCGAACGGCGACCGCCGACCGGATCCGTCACTTCCGGACCACCTCCAGCACGATGCGGGCCAGCACCTCGTCGGCCTCGCGGTGCCCGGTGCTCAACGTCGCCGAGGTCATCGCGGCCAGCCGGTCGCGGTCGGCGACCAGCGGCACCACGTTCGCCGCGACCCACTCCGGGGTCAGGTTCTCGTCCGGCACCAGCAGGCCGCCGCCCACCGACACCACGGGGCCGGCGTTGAGCGCCTGCTCGCCGTTGCCGTGCGGCAGCGGCACGAACACCGCCGGCAGGCCGACCGCCGACACCTCGGCCACGGTCATCGCGCCCGACCGGCACAGCACCGCGTCCGCGGCGGCGTAGGCCAGGTCCATCCGCTCCAGGTAGGGCACCGGCACGTACGGCGGCGCGCCCGGCACCGACTGCACGGCCACGGTGTTCTTCGGGCCGTGCGCGTGCAGCACGCCGATCCCGGCCCGCGCGAACGCGGGCGCGGCGGCGGACACCGCGTTGTTGATCGACCGCGCGCCCTGGGAGCCGCCGAACACCAGCAGCACCGGCGCGGTGGGGTGCAGGCCGAACTGGGCGCGGGCCCGTTGCCGCAGCGCGGCCCGGTCCAGCGTGGTGATCGAGTGGCGCAGCGGGATGCCGATGATCTCGGCGTCGGTCAGGCCCGAGTCGGGCACGGCGGCCGCGACCCGCTCGGCGAACTTCGCGCCGACCTTGTTCGCCAGGCCGGCCTTGGCGTTGGCCTCGTGCACCACGATCGGCACCCGGCCGCGCGCGGCGAGGTAGGCGGGCAGGGCCACGTAGCCGCCGAAGCCGACGACCACGTCCGCGCGCACGCGCTCCAGCACGTCACGGGTCAGCTTCACCGCGCCGCGCACCCGCAGCGGCAGCTTGAGCAGGTCCGGTGACGGCTTGCGCGGCATCGGCACCGGCGGGATCAGCTCCAGCGGGTAGCCGCGGGCGGGTACGAGCCTGCTCTCCAGGCCCCGCTCGGTGCCGAGCGCGACCACGCGCGCGTCGGGCCGCAGCCGCATCACCGCGTCGGCCAGGGCCAGGGCTGGCTCGATGTGCCCGGCGGTGCCGCCTCCGGCGACCACCACGCACGGACCGTTGGGGACAAGCCGATCGCCGGACAGGGGAACCTCCAGGGCTGCGGGATCTCGTCGGGATCTCGTCCACTCGACGCGCCGAGCCTAGCAACGGCACCATCCGGGACCGGGTGGAACCGCACCGCGCCGAGCGGACATGAGTGGACATGGACCCAGTCGAGCCCGTCGAGAACGACGAGGCGCTGTGGCGCCGGGCCGCCGCGGGCGACGCGGCGGGCATGGGCGCGCTGTTCCGGCGGCACGCGAACGCCGTCTACAACCACTGCTTCCGGCGCACCGGGAACTGGAGCACCGCCGAGGACCTGACCTCGGTGGTGTTCCTGGAGGCGTGGCGGCAGCGGAGCAGGTTGCGGCCGTCGGCCACCGGTTCGGTGCTGCCGTGGCTGCTGGGCATCGCGACCAACGTGGTGCGCAACCACGTGCGGGCGCTGGGGCGGTACGAGCGCGCGCTGGCCCGGCTGCCCCCGCTCGCGGACGAGGCGGACCCGGCCGACGTGGCCGCGCTCCGCGTGGACGCGGAGGTGGAGATGGCCTCGATCCTGCCCGCCTACCACCGGCTGCGCCGCGAGGAGCAGGACGTGCTGGCGCTGTGCGCGTGGTCGGGCCTGAGCTACGAGGACGCCTCGATCGCCCTGGCGGTCCCCGTCGGCACCGTCCGCTCCCGGCTCAACCGGGCCCGCCGGCACCTGCGCGAGCTGCTCGACCGGCCCGCCACCTTGGAAAAGGAGTTGCGATGACCGAGCCCTTCGACCAGATCCCCATGGCACCGCACCGGCTCGACGCCCGAGGCAGGCACCTGGTGGCCGAGGTCGCCGAGCGGTCCGCGACGGGTCGCCGCGCCGTCCGGTGGGCGGTGCCCGGAGCGGTGGTGCTGTGCGCACTGACCGGCGGGGTGGCCGTGGCGGCCTACGTGGCGGCCCGGCCGGCCACCGTCCGCGAGCAGGTCCGCTGCTACACCGAGGCCGACGTCGGGGGGCACCGCGGCGACGCGGTGGGCGTCACCCTGGAGGGCCGGCCCGCCGACGTCGCCGACGAGGCGGTGTCCCTGTGCGCCGAACTGTGGGGGTTGGGCGCGCTGACCGCCGGCCCGGCCTCGGCCCAGGTGGCGCCGCAGGAGCACGACCCCAAGGCGGGTCCGCCCGTCGCGAAGCACGCGGTCCCCGCACTGGTGGCCTGCGTGGTGTCGGACGGGGTGGCCGGGGTGTTCCCCGGCGGTCCCGACCTCTGCCGGCGGCTCGGCCTGCCGGAGCTGCGGGAACTCGACGGCTGACCGGCACGCGTCGGGGTGGCCCCGGGGAACCGTCCGGGGCACCCCGCGTTCGCCCTCCCGGACATTTGGCGGAATGGTCGGAAAAAAACCGACGGCACCTGGCGACACCATTGCCGGCCCCCTCGACCGACGTGGGGACCGGACTGACGGAGGAATAATCACATTGACGTCCGAACTAATTCCAGCACACGAGAAAAGTGACCGGCGCCGACGGGTTCCGGCCACCGCCTGTCGGAACCCGAGAAATTCCGATGTCGATTGATCGGACACGAGGCGACCTCCGGGGGAATTCCCCCGGAGGTCGCCCGGGATCACCGGATCGACGAAGGAACGCTCACGCGGGCAGCGCCCCGCCGGTCACGACCAGTAGATGCACTCGGCGCGGTCGTTGGCGACGCCGAGATCGGCGGCGAAGGGCCCCCACCAAGGGGGGATCGTCGGGTAGATCCGGACGGTGCAGCCCGGGTCGTCGAACAGCGCCTGCCAGCAGCCGGAGTAACCCTGGAAGGACCTGATGTTGTTGTTCCAGTTGATCCCGCCGCTGGGCACGAAGTTCGGCAGCGGGGCGACGAAGTACTCGGGCGGGTCGACCGGACCGTCGCAGCCGACGTCGGGCCCGTTGACGGTCAGCGAGTGGCTGCCGTAGTTCGCCAGGTAGTACTGGATGCCGATAACGGCCAGCGCGCCAGGGCCACCACCGTTGATCCGGGCCGTCACGTCCGGGTCCTTGACGGCGGTGAGCACGTCGGACGGCGCGTCGGTCACCCGGCCGCCCGTGGCGAAGGCGATCGACTCGGTGATGGTGGCGAAACAGTCCACAGCCTTGGTCGTCACGGAGATGACGCAGTGCGTGCCCTGCGCCGCGGAGGCCGCGGGCTTGCCCTCGCCCGCGGAGGCCGTCGGGGCGTACACCACCCAGGCCAGACCGAACACCAGCCCGGCGAACGCGGCCGTGATCCTCTTTCTTCGGTTCGTCGTCTGCATGATTTTCTCACTCCCAAGCATTCAGCGGAAAGAATTGGGGAGAACAGAGCAAGAAGAACGATCACCGCCTGCCACCAACAGGCAGAACGGCACCGGAACACCGGCTGAATGACCCCCGACCCCAACTTCCGGCGCGACAATTATCGGCGGTCTTTATCGACCTCCGAAATAGTCCGATCAGGTCGAAGAATTGTCGGCGAATCACTCAATCGGCACGGAACCCAACCTAGACATAGGATGATGGGATACATCCGGGCGCCGTTTTACGCGGTATGTGCGGCAAAGCCCCATCGATGCAGAAGCGCATTCCGGCGAACGCGCGGCGATCCCTCCGCCGAAAGCGGCGTCAGCGCCCGTCGCGGCGGCGCGACCGCACGTCCCGGTCCTGACCGGCCTTGCGGGACTCGCGCCGGCGGTACTCCGACGGCGGAGCGTGCCGGCCGGCCATCCGCCTCTCGTCCACCGGCGGCGGCGCGGCCTTGCGCCCGCGGGGCGGCGTGGAGGGCCGGGACGGGCGGCGGCGGGGCGGCGGCTTGTACGCCTCGGGCGCGGGCAGCTTCAGCACCCCGCCGACCCGGCCGGGACCGAGCGAGCGCAGCGCGGCCACCGCTTCCGGCTCGTGGCGGGCGCAACTGGCCAGGATGGCGAACACGACCATGGTCGTGACCACCGACGTCCCGCCGGAGGAGATCATCGGCAGCGTGATGCCGGTGACCGGGAGCAACTGCACCACGTACCCGATGTTGATCGCGGCCTGCGCGACCAGCCACACGGTCAGCGTCGCGGACACCATGCGGATCCACGGGTCGGTGTTGCGCGCGGCGATCCGCAGTCCCACCACGGCGAGCAGGCCGAACAGCCCCAGCACCAGCAGGCAGCCGATGAAGCCCAGCTCCTCGCCGATGACCGCGAAGATGAAGTCGCTGTGCACGTTGGGCAGGTAGCGCCACTTGGAGCTGCCGTTGGTCAGGCCCTTGCCGAAGAACCCGCCCTCGGCCAGCGCGTACAGCGCCTGGAGCGCCTGGAGGCCGCCGCCGGTCGGGTCGTCCTCCGGGTTGAGGAACGACTGGAGGCGGTCCAGCCGGTAGGCGGCGGTGATCGCCAGCACCACCGCGCCGCTCACCGCGGCGATGACCAGGACGCCGAACAGCCGCATCGGCGCGCCCACGAACCAGAGCAGGCTCATCAGCACGACGCCGAGGGTGATCGTGCCGGTGAGGTCGGGTTGCAGCATCACCAGCGCGAACAGCAGCAGGGCCACCGGCACCACCGGCACCAGCAGGTGCCGGTACTGGTTGAGCAGGGCCCGCTTGGTGACCAGCACGTGCGCGCCCCACAGCGCCAGCGCGAGCTTGGCGGGCTCGATCGGCTGGAGCGAGACGGGCCCGACCTTGAACCAGGACTGGGTGCCGTTGATGGACGTGCCCAGCGGCGTGAGCACCAGGCCGAGCAGGACGATGCTGACGAGCATGGCCATGGTGCTGCCGTGCCGGACGGTGCGCAGCGGGATGCGCAGCACCACCAGGAAGATCACCGCGCCCACGCCCACGTAGAGCAGCTGCTTCTTGAAGACGCTGAACGCCGACTCGCCCACCGCCACCGCGTCGGGCGCGGACGCCGACAGGACCATGATCAGGCCGATCGCGGTCAACATGCCGAAGATCGCGAGCAGCAGGTGGAAGTCCGCGAGCGGGCGGCCGAGCCACGCGGTCAACGACGTGCGCACCGCCACCGCACGACCCGCCCGCCGCGACCCACCCGCACGGGCGGGCCGCTGTTCCACCGCAGTCATGACCCCATCGTCTCCCGGACCACACCGGGGAAGCCGCTGATTCGCGGCGTGTCGCCCAAGGCGACCACGATCACGACCGGCTCAGTCGCCCAGCGCGTCCCGCCACCCGACCGACGCGGGGCGCGCGGCCGTGACCCGGAACTCCTCGACCACCTCGACCAGGGTGGCCAGGTCCACACCGGCGCCGGCCGGGAAGTGGCCGCCCGTGGTCGTGTGCCACTCGGGGGACCCGGGGTCGCCGACGAGCTGGTCCACCCCACCGGGACCGAGGTACTCCACGTACCCGAACCCGCTGCTCCCGACGGCGACGACGACCCGGTGGTCAGGCGCGCTCCCGCCGGTCAGCGAGCTGGTCTTGAGCGGCCGCGCCGAGTGGACGAGCAGCGCTTCGCTGGTGTCCGGCCGCGCCAGGCGCGCCACCAGCTCCTCCACGTCCGACCGGGCGGTCAGGACGACCTCGTGGACCTCCGCGTGCCGGATCGTGCCCGGTTCGAGGTCGGTCCACCGAACCTGGACTGTCATCTGGGTCGCCTGCCTCGGTACGTGACTCGTGTTCCGTCGTCCTCAACCACCGTCAGTGTCGTGCCTTCTTGGAGGAGGAACGGCAAGAGCTTGTCACAGGTGTACGGGTAGCCCGCGGTGATCGGGTCCCGTCCGCACACCTTGCGGCCCATGACGACCACCTCATCGCCGGGTGGCCGGTCGAGCAAGCGGAAAGCGATCTTGACCTCGACGTGGCGTGCGAGGACGGACAGCTCCGGCCAGTCAGCGGGGGAACTCCCGCCGCAGGAACCGTTCAGCCCGTTGTTGCCAACTGTTCGGATCACTGTCCCGACCGCTGAGCACACGTGTGCGACTGCCGTCCGGGTGAAGCCACCAACCGGCTGCTCGTGCCCCGCGCACGCCGGGGCGCAGCTCTCGACGCACGGCTCGAACGCGGTCCTCGGCCGCAGGTGGCAGTGCGCCGTCGCCCACCACCGCCACCACCCTGGCCAGGACCACATCGATCCCGGCACGGAGTCGGGCGCATTCGTCCAGAAGTTCCGCGTTGTCCCGGCGGGCTTCGGCGAAGGTGGCGGCGACCTGCTCGTACCGTGACCGGCTGGTGCCCGCGACAGCTGCGACGAGGGTGGTGTGGACGCCCTCCAGCAGGTCGGCCGACTCACCGAGCAGGACGATGACCCGGTCGACCACCGCCAGGACGCGCCGCAGCGCGCCCGCTACCGACTCAGACGTGGGAACAGCCGAGCCACGCGGTCAACGACGTGCGCACCGCCACCGCACGACCCGCCCGCCGCGACCCACCCGCACGGGCGGGCCGCTGTTCCACCGCAGTCATGACCCCATCGTCTCCCGGACCACACCGGGGAAGCCGCTGATTCGCGGCGTGTCGCCCAAGGCGACCACGATCACGACCGGCTGGGGCCCCCGCTGCGCGGCGGCACGGCCAGCTCCCGCACCGCCTCGGCGAACGCGTGACCCCGGTGGGCGTAGTCGGTGAACATGTCCATCGACGCCGCCGCCGGCGCGAGCAGCACCGCGTCACCGGGCCGCGCCATGGACCTGGCCGCCCGCACCGCGTCCACCATGGTCGCGTCGTCGAGCACGGCCAGCGGCACGGACGGCGCGCGGCGGTGCAGCGCCTCGGCGATCACCTCGCGGTCGGCGCCGATGAGCACCGCGCCGCGCAACCGGTGGGCCTGGGCCCGGACCAGCTCCTCCACCGAGGCCCCCTTGAGCAGCCCGCCGGCGATCCACACGACGCTGTCGTGGGCCCGCAGCGACGCCTCCGCCGCGTGCGGGTTGGTGGCCTTGGAGTCGTTGACGTAGACGACCCCGCCGACCTCCGCCACCAGCTCCGCGCGGTGGGCGCCGGGCCGGAAGCCGCGCAGGCCGGCGGCCACCGCCTCGACCGGCACGCCGTGCGCCCGCGCCAGCGCGGCGGCGGCCAGCGCGTCGGCCACCCCGGGCGGGCCGGTGGGGCGGACCTCGTCGACGCCGAGCAGCACCGCGCCCGGTCCGAACGCCCGGTCCACCAACTGCCCGTCGAGCACGCCGAGCTGGCCCTCCGCCGGCTCACCGAGGGTGAACCCGACGCGGGTGCGGGCGGGCGCGCGGGACAGCAGGCGGGACACCACCGGGTCGTCCGCGTTGCCCACCGCGACCTCGCCGGTGAGGACGCCCGCCTTGGCCGCGGCGTACTCCTCGAAGCCGCCGTGCCAGTCCAGGTGGTCCTCCGCCAGGTTGAGCAGCACACCGGCGAACGGCCGCACGGACGGCGACCAGTGCAGCTGGAAGCTCGACAGCTCGACCGCCAGCACCCGGTGACCCGCCAGCAGCGCGTCCACCACGGGCAGGCCGACGTTGCCGCACGCCACGGCGTCGATGCCGGCCGCGTGCAGCACCGACTCCAGCATCCCGACCGTGGTCGTCTTGCCGTTGGTGCCGGTCACCGCGAGCCACGCGGGCGGGTCGGCCAGCTCCAGGCCCATCCGCCAGGCCAGCTCGACCTCGCCGATCACCTCGACGCCTGCCCCGGCCGCCGCCGTGAACAGCGGGCCGCCGGGTCGCCAGCCGGGACTGGTCACCACCAGGTCGACGCCGGCGGGCGGCGCGTCCAGGCCCGGCACCAGGGCGACCCCGGGCGTCAGCTGCCCCAGCGCGTCGAGGCGGTCGGCGGACGCGTCGGTCACCGTGACCGAGGCCCCCGCCGCCAGCAGCGCCTCCACCACGGACCGACCGGTGACACCGGCGCCGGCGACCAGGACGTCGCGGCCGGCCAGGAAACCCATGCGCTCAGCTCCCGACCGCGGTCAGCCACTCGCTGTAGAACAGGCCCAGGCCGAGCATGCAGCACATGCCCGCGAGCAGCCAGAACCGGATGATCACCGTGGTTTCCGCCCACCCGGCGAGTTCGAAGTGGTGGTGGAACGGCGCCATGCGGAACAACCGCCGTCGCGACGTGCGGAACACCGCGACCTGGAGCACCACCGACAGCGCCTCCACCACGAACAGGCCGCCGATGACGACCATCAGCAGCTCGGTGCGGGTGGTGATGGACAGGCCGGCCACCAGGCCGCCCAGCGCCAGCGAGCCCGTGTCGCCCATGAAGATCTTGGCGGGCGCGGCGTTCCACCACAGGAAGCCGATGCAGCCCGCCATCGCGGCGGCGGCGACCAGCGCGAGGTCCAGCGGGTCGCGCACGTCGTAGCAGCCGGCCACGAGCAGGTTGGAGCAGTTGTAGCGGAACTGCCAGAAGCTGATCACCACGTAGGTGCCCAGCACCATGGCCGACGTGCCGCCCGCCAGGCCGTCGAGGCCGTCGGTCAGGTTGACCGCGTTGGACCAGGCGCTGATCGCGGCGTAGCAGAACACCACGAAGCCGACGATGCCGAACGACACCACGGTGATGTCGCGCACGAACGAGAGGTTCACCGAGGCGGGCGTGATCCCGTCCCGGTTCGGGAACTGGACGACCAGCACGGCGAAGATGATCGTGGCGATGAACTGGCCGACGAGCTTCGCGGTCTTGTTCAGGCCCAGGTTGCGCTGCTTGCGGATCTTGATGAAGTCGTCGAGGAAGCCGACGACGCCCAGCGAGGTGGTCAGCATCAGCACCAGCAGGCCGGACGCGCTGGGCGTCTGGTCCTGCGCGGACGCCGACATCGAGTTGACCAGGTGCGCGCCGAGGTAGCCGGCCCACATCGCGATCAGGATCGCGACGCCACCCATGGTCGGCGTGCCGCGCTTGGTCTTGTGGTGCTGCGGGCCCTCCTCGCGGATCTCCTGCCCGAAGCCCTGCCGCGAGAAGATCTTGATCAGGTACGGCGTCAGCATGATCGACGTGATCAGGGCGATGGCCGCCGCGATCAGGATGCTCTTCACTTGCTGACCGCCTCCAGGAGGGCCTCGGCAACCCGCCACAGGCCGTATGAGTTGGATGCCTTCACGAGCACGACGTCACCCGGTCGCACCTCGTCGCGCAGCAGCTCCGCGGCCGCCGCCACGTCCGGCACCAGAATCGCTTCTTCTCCCCATGATCCTTCCAGGTGCGCGCCCTGGCGCATCGCGCGGGCGTCCTCGCCGACGACGACCAGCTTGTTGATGTCCAGGCGGACCGCGAGCCTGCCGATCTCGTCG
Source organism: Saccharothrix lopnurensis (assembly GCF_042658445.1). Taxonomy (NCBI): domain Bacteria; kingdom Bacillati; phylum Actinomycetota; class Actinomycetes; order Pseudonocardiales; family Pseudonocardiaceae; genus Saccharothrix; species Saccharothrix lopnurensis. The sequence continues at coordinate 21,537 of NZ_JBHSQO010000029.1, forward strand.
TGCGCGCGGACGTGGTCCGCGCCGAGCTCCGCCATCGGACCCAGCACCGCCCAGCTGCGGCGGGCCGGTGAGGTGGCGCGGGAGATGGTGGCCAGCGCCTTGAGCGCCGCGCGCACCGACTCCGGGTTGGCGTTGTACGCGTCGTTGACGACCGTCACGCCGTCGGGGCGTTCGGAGACCTCCATGCGGTGCGCGGAGACGCGCTCGGCCCGACCGAGGGCTTCGGCGACCTGCTGCGGGTCGGCGCCGAGCTCCAGCGCGATCGCGGCGGCGGTGAGCGCGTTGCCGACCTGGTGCGGGCCGTGCAGGGCGAGCCGGACGGGGGCCTCGCCCTGGGGCGTGACCAGCGTGAACGAGGCGCGGGCCTGCTCGTCCAGGGTGACGTCGGCGGCGCGGACCGCGGCCCGGGGGCTCTCCCCGACCAGGACGACCCGGGCCCTGGTGCGCGAGGCCATGCCGGCCACGAGCGGGTCGTCGGCGTTCAGCACGGCCACGCCGTCCTCGGGCAGGGCCTCGACCAGCTCGCCCTTGGCCCGCGCGATGCCCTCGCGGGAGCCGAACTCCCCGAGGTGGGCGCTGCCGACGTTGAGCACCGCGCCGACGCGCGGCGGGGCGACCTCGCACAGCCCGGCGATGTGGCCGCGGCCGCGCGCGCTCAGCTCCAGCACCAGGAACCGGGTGCCCGGGGTGGCGCGCAGCGCGGTCCACGGGTGCCCGAGCTCGTTGTTGAACGACCCGGGCGGCGCGATGGTCTCGCCCAGCGGGGTCAGCACCTGCGCGATGAGGTCCTTGGTGGAGGTCTTGCCGGACGAGCCGGTCACGCCGACCACGGTCAGGTCGGGCAGCCGGTCGACGACGTGGCGGGCGAGCCTGGCCAGCGCGGCGAGCACCGCCGCGCCCGCGCCGTCGGCGTCGCCGGACAGCACGTAGGCGTTGCCGCCGGTGCCGGTGACCGGCGGCGCGATGACGGCGGGCGCGTCGACCGGGCGGGCCGCGAGCACGCCGGCCGCACCCGCCGCGACGGCGCGCGCGGCGAAGTCGTGGCCGTCGACGCGCTCGCCCGGCAGGGCCAGGAACAGCCCGCCCGGGGTCACCTTCCGCGTGTCGAACTCGACGGAGCCGGTCACGACCTCGTCGCCGGTGGCGTTGTGCAGCGTGCCGCCGACGACCTCGGCGATCTCGGCCAGGCTGAGCTGGATCACTTGGTGGTCTCCCGGATCGCGGTGGCCAGCGCTTCGACGTCGGAGAAGGGGTGGACCACCCCGGCGACCTCCTGGCCGGTCTCGTGGCCCTTGCCCGCGACCACGACGACGTCGCCGGCGCGCGCGAGGGACACGGCGTGCTCCACGGCGCCGCGGCGGTCGCCGATCTCGACGACCTCGCCGCGCTCGGCGTCGGGCACGGCGAGCGCCCCGCGCAGCACGGCCGCCCGGATCTCCGCCGGGTCCTCGCCGCGCGGGTTGTCGTCGGTCACGACGAGCACGTCGCTGCGCCGGGCCGCCTCCTCGCCCATCAGGGGCCGCTTGGCGGCGTCGCGGTCGCCGCCGCACCCGAGCACGGTGATGACGCGGCCGGCGGTGCGGGCGCGCACGGCCTGGAGGGCGAGCGCGACGGCGGCGGGCTTGTGGGAGTAGTCGACCACGGCGGTGAAGTCCTGGCCCTCGTCCACGCGCTGCATCCGGCCCGGCACCTGGACGTCCCGCAGGCCCCGCCGGACGGCGTCGAGGGGCACGCCCCTGGCGTGCAGGCAGGCGATGGCCAGCAGCGCGTTGGCCACGTTGAAGTCGCCGGGCAGCCGCAGCTCGACGTCGAGGGTCGCGCCGCCGGGGCCGTGCGCGGTGAACGACTGCTCGCCGGTGGGGGTGACGGCGACGTCCGAGGCGGTCCAGTGGGCGTCGCGGGTGGTGGCCACCGTGACGGTGTGCTCCTTGACCAGCCGGGGCGCCCACTCCCCGTCCACGCAGACGACCTCGACCCGCGCCCGGCCGTCGAACAGCCGGGCCTTGGTCCGGAAGTAGTCCTCCATGTCCGGGTGGAAGTCCAGGTGGTCCTGGGAGAGGTTGGTGAACGCGCCGACCGCGAACCCGACGCCGCCGACGCGGCCGAGGCCGAGCGCGTGGCTGGAGACCTCCATGGTCACGTCGGTGGTGCCGCGCTCGTGCATGACGGCCAGCAGCGCCTGGAGGTCCGGCGCCTCGGGCGTGGTGAGCGCGCTGTCGAGCCGGTCGGCGCCGATGCGGGTCTCGACCGTGCCGATGAGGCCGGTGGCCCGCCCGGCGGCCCGCAGCGCCGACTCGATCATGTAGGTGGTGGTGGTCTTGCCGGACGTGCCCGTGACGCCCCAGACGTCGAGCCGGGCGGACGGGTCGCCGTAGACGCGGGAGGCCAGCGCGCCGAGCACGGCGCGCGGGTCGGGGTGCACCAGCACCGGCAGCCCGCTCACCCTCCCCGCGCCGGCCGCGTCGGTCAGGACCGCGACCGCACCGCCGGCCGCTGCTCGGTCGGCGAAGTCGGCGCCGTGGGCCCGGGTGCCGGGCAGGGCGGCGAACAGGTCGCCCGCGCGCACGTGCTGGGCGCGCAGCGTCACACCGGTGACCTGGACGTGGGCCTGGTCCGGTGCGGTCAGGTGGGCGTCGACGGCGGCGGCGAGCTCCGCCACGGCCACGGGCTGGGTGCGGGAAGGGCGAGGCGGGGCGGTCGCGACCTTGCCCTGGAGCTTGGCAGGCACGCGCGGAAGGCTACCGGCGCACGCAGAGTGGTCGTGCGGCACGTCCACTCCGGACCCGCTCCCGACCTCCCGCACCCCACCGAACCGCGCGAGTCGAACACCCGGGACCACCGTGTCGAACGCTCAGGACCGGTGAGTTCCGCGTTCAGGTCCGGCGGACGGGGTCCGGGACGAACCCGGGTGTTGAACTCGGGGGTCCCGAGTGTTCGACACGGTGGTTCCGAGTGTTCGACACGGTCGGTCTGAGTGTTCGACTCGCGCGGGGGGGTCAGAGGATCAGGGGGACTACCGGGGTCTGCTCCGCCGACATCGGCACCTGGTAGCGCTGCGCCAGGTAGGAGGCGATGTCGTGGAACAGCGGCGCGGCCGACTGCTGGCCCCTGGTCGGCCGGTCCAGCATGATGCCGACCACGAACCGCGGGTTGTCGGCGGGGAAGATGCCCGCGAACGTCACCCAGTAGTCGCTGTAGGAGTAGCACCGGCAGGTGGGGTCGACCTGCTGCGCGGTCCCGGTCTTGCCGCTGACCTGGTAACCGGGCAGCGCCGCCGACGGGCCGGTCCCGGTCTGCTGCGGCGTGTCCTCCTGGACCACCGCCCGGAACATGTCGCGCACGGTCTTCGCCGTCTGCGGCGAGATTACCTGCACGCCCTCCGGCCTCGGCGTCTCCTTGCGCGTGCCGTCCGCCGACACCTCGGCCCGGATGATCCGGGGCGGGATGCGCACGCCGTCGTTGGCGATCGCCTGGTACATGCCGGTCATCTGGAGCAGCGTCAGGTTCAGGCCCTGGCCGATCGGCAGGTTGCCGAACGTCGAGCCGGACCACTGGTTGCGCGGCGGCACGTAGCCGGCCTCCTCGCCGGGCAGGCCCGACCCGGTCCGCTGGCCCAGGCCGAACTTGCGCAGCATCTCGGCGAACCGGTCCTGGCCGACCTGCTGGGCGGTCATCAGCGTGCCCACGTTGGAGGACTTGGCGAACACGCCGGTGAACGTCATGTCCTGGAGCTCGTGGTCCACCGCGTCCTTGATCACCCGGTCCGCGACCTTGATCTGGCCGTCGACCTGGAGCACGCTGTCCGGCTGGTAGACGCCGTCCTCGATGGCCGCCGCCGCGGTGACCACCTTGTTCACCGAGCCCGGCTCGAACACCGACGAGACCGCGGTGTTGCGCAGCTCCGCGTCGGTGGCCCGGCCGAAGTCGGCGGGGTCGAACGTCTTGTCGTTGGCCATCGCCAGGACCTCGCCGGTCCGGATGTCCAGCACCGTCGCGGACCCGGTGCGCGAGGCCGTATCCCGGGTGTAGTCGGTGACGAGCCGCTGCAACGCGTACTGCGTGTCCACGTCGAGCGTGAGCTCCAGGCTCTTGCCCGGGGTGGCGGCCGCCAGCTCGCGCGAGCGGTCGGGGCCCGGGATCACCACGTCGTCGTTGCCCTGCATGGTGTCGACGACGCGCCGCCCGTTGCTGCCCGCCAGCAGGTTGTCCTGCGAGTTCTCCAGCCCGATCAGGCCGTGGGTGGCGGGCGGCTCCTCGTTCTTGCGCCAGTTCGCCGCGCCGATGATGTTCGACGCCAGCTCGCCGTTGGGGTACACGCGCACCGCCCGGTACTCCGAGCCGATGTCGAGGTACTTGTCCGTGATCAGCGCCGCCTTGGCCGGGTCGACGTTGTCGACCAGCTCGACGTAGGTGGTGTCCAGGGACAGCTTGGCGAACATCGTGTCGCGGTCGGTCTTCTGGCCGTTGACCCGCGTGCCCAGGGCCTTCTCGATGTCCTCGGCGATGGTCGCGATGCGCTGCTCGAAGCTGCCGATCCTGGGCGTCTTCTCCAGCGCCTTGCCCCACTCGACGCGCATCCGGCGCGGCACGGCGTACAGGGCGCGGGCCTCGACGCTGAACGCGAGCTGGTTGCCGTTGCGGTCGAGGATCGACCCGCGCTCGGCGGGGATGTCGATGGGCGTGGCGCGCTGCTGCTCGGCCTGCGCGGACAGCGCGTCGGCCTGGAAGCCCTGCACGTGCACCAGCTTCAGGCCCGCCGCGACCAGCGCGCCGATCAGCAGGAACCGGCCCACCGCGAGCCGGACCCGGCTGTTGCCCCGCCGCTTGGGCGCGGAGCCGCGCACCGACAGCGGGCGCCGCACGGGTCTGTCCCGACTCGGACCCGGCATCAACGACCTCCCGCTACCGGCTGTTCGGCGGGCGGTGGCCCGCCCTGCTGCTGTCGCCCCTGGTCGGGCGGGGTCTGCTGCCCCTCGCCGGCGGGGGGCGTGGCCGTCGTGGTGGGCACGGACGGCGTGGTGGGCGGCGTGCCCGGGGGTGCCGTGGACGCCGCCGTGGCCGGCGCGGTGGACGCCGCCGTGGACCGGGTGGTGGGCGGTGGCGGCGGCTCGACCGCGGACGGCGTGCCGTGCACCTCCACCGTCCCGTCCGCCAGCCGGCGCAGCCGGGCCGGGTCGCCCGCCGGGACCAGCCCCAGCTCCGCCGCGGTGGCGGCCAGCTCCAGCGGCGACTCCGCCAGGGCCACCTCCCGGCGCAGCTGCTCGACCTGCCTGGCCAGCCCCGTCTCCTCGGCCCGCGCGTCCTGGAGCCGGTAGGAGTCCGCGGTCGCCTGCGTGGACAGCCACATGATCGCCGTGATGCCCAGGCCGAGCACGACCATCACCATCACCACGAACGGGGCCTTGGGCGCGGGCGCGGACTGCCGCGTCACCGCGCGGCCGCGCCGGGGCGAGGAGCGCTGCGCCCGCCGCGCGTAGGCGCGCTCGACGGCCGCCGAGCGGCGGCGCTCGGCCGGCACCGCGCGCAACGCGCGCTCGCGCGGCTTGGCTGGGTACGGCGACGAGCCGCCGGTCCGTGCCGGTGCGGTCACGTCGCCTCCCGGATCCGTTCCGCCGCCCGCAGCCGGACCGGGGCGGCCCTCGGGTTGTCCTCGATCTCCTGCTCCGTGGCCTGCTCCGCGCCGCGCGTCACCAGCCGCAGCTGCGGCGTGTGGCCGGGCAGCTCGACGGGCAGGTCCAGGGGGGTGGTGGAGGTGGCCAGCTCCGCGAACGCGCGCTTGACCATCCGGTCCTCCAGGGACTGGTAGGACTCCACGACGATCCGCCCGCCCACGGCCAGCACCGACAGCGCCGCGGGCAGCGCGAGCCGCAACGACTCCAGCTCCTCGTTGACCTCGATGCGCAGCGCCTGGAACGTCCGCTTGGCCGGGTGGCCGCCGGTGCGGCGGGTCGCGGCGGGCACGGCCGCGTAGAGCAGCTCGACCAGCCGGCCGCTGGTGGTGAACGGCTCCTTGGCGCGCTCCCGCACCACGGCCGCGGCGATCTTGCGGGCGAACCGCTCCTCGCCGTGGTCGCGCAGGACCCTGGCCAGGTCGTCGGCGGAGTAGGTGTTGAGCACGTCGGCCGCGGTCGGCCCGGCGCCGGCGCTCATCCGCATGTCCAGCGGGGCGTCCCTGGAGTAGGCGAAGCCGCGCTCTTCCGCGTCGAGCTGGAGCGAGGACACGCCGAGGTCCATCAGGATCCCGTCGACCCGCTTGCCCTCGACCGCCTCGGCGATGCCGTCGTAGGTGGTCTGCACGAGCGTGACCCGGTCGCCGAACGGCGCCAGCCGCTCCCGGGCCAGCGCGATGGCCTGCGGGTCCCGGTCGAGGCCGACGAGCCGCACCCGCGGGTGGGCGCGCAGCACCGCCTCGGAGTGCCCGCCCAGGCCGAGCGTGCAATCCACGAACAACGCGTCCCGATCGGCCAGCGCGGGGGCCAGCAGGCCGAGGACCCGGTCGAGCAGCACCGGCACGTGCCGCGCCCGCTCCACCACGAACCCTCCCTGGATGACTCCCCCTCCTCGCGTTGCGCCCTGCATGTCGTCGCCGTCCCGGGCGCGGTCGCGCCCGGGACGAAAAAATTCGGGTGCAGTCAGGTCCCCGCCCGCCCGTCGGACCTGGCGCCGGGGAAGGTGCGCCAGGGCCGAAAGCCGAGCGGACCGAGGCCAAACGGCACCCGAAACCTCGAACGACCAGCCGATGTCAGAACAGGCCGGGGAACACCTCCTCGCGCGTTTCCGCGTACCGCTGCTCGTGCTCGTCCATGTACCGCTGCCAGGCCAGGGAGTCCCAGATCTCCAGCCGGTTGATCGCGCCGATGACCACGCACTCCTTGGTCAACCCCGCGTACCGGCGCAGCTCCGGGGCGATCAGCACCCGGCCCTGGCCGTCCGGCCGCTGCTCGTCGGTGCCCGCGAACAGGTAGCGCTGGTAGGCGCGGACCGCCTCGTTGGTGAACGGAGCCTCCGCCACCTTGCGCGCCATCTGCTCGAACTCGGCCCGGGGGAACACGTACAGGCAGTGGTCCTGGCCCTTGGTGACCATCAGACCCCCCGCTAGCGCATCCCGGTACTTGGCAGGCAGCGTCAGCCGGCCCTTGTCGTCCAGCCTCGGGTGGTGCGTGCCCAGGAACACGGCGCCCACCTCCCGGTGCCGGGACCGATCGTCCGAACCGGCGGTGGAGCCCCCGTCTGCCCCACCGGCCGCCACAGTACCCCACTTTTCACCACAGTCAACGCTGAACCGGGTGGTTGATCGACGTGTTGTGGGACGTTTCCGCTGGTAGAGCGAAGATGGCGCCGGTGGAGGGCGGTGGGGGAAGTGGGCGGCCACCACCTCGCCGAGTGAGGCGATCCGTCCCGAAATACACCCGAACGGCCCAGGGAAACCGGGCAAAATCGGTCCGACCCCGGCCCGGGTGGGGAATCGTGGCGAAACGGGGTGGGCGCACCGGACGCGCACCGGACGCGCCCCGCGCCCGTGGCACCCGAGTGCACGAAACTGTTCAATCGGTGTGGGGCGCTTCGCCCTGGTTTGACACACTGCGTGAAACGCTCACCGCCACCGCGAACCGGTCGCGGTAGGGCCGCGCCCTGCTCCAGGAGGTCGAGTGACTCCGAGTACCCAGCCAGGCACCCTGCCGGAACACTCCTACGGGGGTGGCGGGGGACCGGCGGCGAACAACCACGTGCCCGGGGCGGCGCACCAGGGGCTCGGCCAACAGGGTCAGGTCCAGCAGGGGCAGCAGGCGCAGCAGGTCCGGCCGGACGAGGTGCTCGCCGAGCTGCACGCGGTGGTCGGGCGGATCGCCGCCAACGTGGAGAAGGTCATCGTCGGCAAGCCCGAGGTGGTGCGGGTCGCGCTGGTCACCCTGCTGGCCGAGGGCCACCTGCTGGTCGAGGACGTGCCGGGCGTCGGCAAGACCTCGCTGGCCAAGGCCCTGGCCCGGTCGATCGACTGCACGGTCAGCCGCATCCAGTTCACCCCCGACCTGCTGCCCAGCGACATCACCGGTGTGTCGATCTACAACCGGCAGGACAACGACTTCGAGTTCCGCCCCGGCCCGGTGTTCGCGAACATCGTGGTGGGCGACGAGATCAACCGCGCCTCGCCGAAGACCCAGTCGGCGCTGCTGGAGTGCATGGAGGAGCACCAGGTCACGGTCGACGGGCAGACCTACCCGCTCGGCGCGCCGTTCATGGTGATCGCCACCCAGAACCCGATCGAGATGGAGGGCACCTACGCCCTCCCCGAGGCGCAGCGCGACCGGTTCACCGCGCGGGTGTCCATCGGCTACCCGGACCCGCAGGCCGAGATGGCGATGGTGGACGAGCACGCGGGCCACGACCCGATGGCCGACCTGCGCCCGGTGTCCGACGCCGACCAGGTGCTCAAGCTGGTGCACGCCGTGCGGCGGGTGCACCTGTCCCCCGAGGTCCGCCGGTACGCGGTGGAGCTGGTCGGGGCCACCCGGCGGCTGCCGGAGCTGCGGCTGGGCGCCTCGCCGCGCTCGACGCTCCAGCTGGTGCGGTCCGCGCGGGCGCAGGCGGCGCTGGCCGGGCGCGACTTCGTGGTGCCCGACGACGTCCACGCGGTGGCCGTGCCGGTGCTCGCGCACCGCCTGGTGCCGACCGCGGAGGCGCAGGCGGCCCGCCGGTCGCCCGCCGACCTGGTGCGCAACCTGCTCCAGCGGGTGCCGGTGCCGCAGGCCGGCCCGGACCAGGGCGGCCAGTTCGCGCACGGCGCCAACCCGAACCACCACCGCTGACATGCGGGGCACCCTGTCCGGGCTGACGACCAGGGGCCGGTGCCTGCTCGCGGCCGGTTTCGCGGCGGGACTGTGCGCGATCGTGCTCAACGAGCGCGACCTGCTGCGCGTGGCGGCGTTCGTGGTGGCGCTGCCGGTGCTGGCGGCGTGGCTGGCGCAGCGGGCCCGGGTGGGGCTGCACGCGAACCGGCTGCTGCACCCGGGCCGGGTCCAGGTGGGGTCGGCCGCGGACGTGCGGGTCGAGCTGCGCAGCGCGGGCCGGCTGCCGACCGGCGGCCTGCTGCTGGAGGACGCGGTGCCGTACGCGCTGGGCGCGCGCCCCCGGTTCGTGGTGGAGCGGCTGCCGCGCAACACCGTGACCGTGCTGCGCTACCAGCTCAAGCCGGTCATGCGCGGCGTCCAGCAGGTCGGGCCGCTGCTGGCCCGGATCACCGACCCGTTCGGGCTGGCCGAGTTCGACCGGGAGATGGCCGGCCGCAGCAGGCTGGTGGTGGTGCCGCGGGTGGTGCCGCTGACCGGGCTGCCCGGCGGCTCCGGCATGGGCTCCGGCGACGACGGCTCGATCCGGCTGCGCGCCGGGCAGGGCGAGGACGACGCGGTGGTGCGCCCGTACCGGCACGGCGACGACCTGCGGAAGGTGCACTGGCGCTCGACCGCGCGGCGCGACGAGCTGATGGTGCGCGTCGAGGAGCGGCCGTGGCGCGGCGGCACGACCGTGCTGCTGGACCACCGGGTGGTCGCGCACCGCGGCGGCGGGCCCGGCGCGAGCCTGGAGTGGGCGGTGTCGTTCGCCGCGTCGATCTCGCTGCACCTGCACCGGTACGGCCACCAGGTGCGCCTGGTCGGCGACGACGGCCGGGTGCTGGTGGGCGGTCCGGGCGGGTCCGGGTACAGCGACGCGGTGGTGCTCGACGCGCTGGCCGCGCTCCAGCCCTCGCACCACCGCGAGCCGGCGGCGGGCGTGGACCCGGGCGCGGGCCAGGAGGTCATCGCGATCCTCGGCGGCTGCACGCCCGCGGCGGTGGACTCGCTGGCGCGCCACCGGCCGCGCGGGGTGCGCAGCCTGGCGGTGCTGATGGACGTGGCGGCGTGGGCGTCCCCCTCGGACGACCCCGCGCCGGACCCCGACGACGCGGTGCGGCTGCTCGCCGCCGCCGGGTGGGGGGTGGTGGTGGCTCGGCCGAACACGCCGATGCGCCAGGTCTGGCAGGAGCTGTGCCACAGCGCGGGCAACCGCGGCCCGGTGGTGCGCACGGAGGTGGGGTGACCATGACCGGCAGGACCGCGGACGGCGGGTGGGCGGTGGGCGCGACGCCCGCGGTCGCGGGGTTGGCGACCCTGTGCGCGGCGACCGCGCTGTCGAGCGTGATCGGCGGCGCGCTGTGGCCGGTGTACCTGGCCGTGGCGATCGCGGTGGTCGCCGGCACGGGCGTGCTGCTGCGCGCGTCCCGGCGGCTGCCCCCGGTGGTGGTGAGCCTCGGGCAGGTGCTGGCCCTGCTGTGCCTGCTGGTGACGATCTTCACGCGCAGCGGCGTGCTGGTGTTCCTGCCCGGCCCGCAGTCGCTGAACGACCTGCTCGACGTGCTCGGCCAGGCGATGGCCGAGGTGCAGACCGGTGTGCCGCCGGTGCCCGACAGCCCGGCCATGCGGTGCCTGGTCATGGTGGCGATCGGGCTGGTGGCGGTCCTGGTCGACGGGCTGGCGGTGGGCGCGGCGGCGCCCGCGGCGTCCGGCCTGGTGCTGCTGTGCGTGTTCGCGGTGCCCGCGTCGCTGGCCGACGAGATGCTGCCGCTGTGGACGTTCGCGTTCGGCGCGGGCGCGTTCGCGATGCTGCTGGCCGTGGACGGGCAGCACCGCCACGAGGCGTGGCGGGGCAGGCTGCCCAACGGCGGTCGGCAGGGCTCCGGACCGGCGGCGGCCGCCGTGGCCGGGCTGTCCGTGGTGATCGCCCTGGTGGTGGGCGGCAGCCTGACGCTGGTCGGCACGGTCGGGCGGCTGCCCGGCACGGGCGACGAGATCGGCGGCGGCTCCGGCGGGCTGGGCATCGACCCGATGACCGAGCTGCGCGGGATGCTCGACCAGGGCTCGACGCGGGAGATGTTCCGGGTGCGGGGCCTGCCCAGCTCGGCCTACCTGCGGGCGATGACGCTGCGCGAGTACGTGCCGGACAAGGGCTGGCAGCTGGGCGGCAACATGCCCGAGGGCGTGTCGGCGCAGGGCGAGCTGCCCCCGCAGCCGGGCGACCCCGGTGACGGCCGGGTGACCTCGGTCCAGGTCGAGCCGGTGAACTGGGTGGACAACTGGCTGCCGGTGTACGGCCGGCCGCGCTCGATCGGGCAGGTCGAGGACAACTGGCGCTACGACCCGGCGCGCGGCATGGTCTACAGCGTCCGGGCGCGCAAGTCGGGCCAGTACACGCTGGAGACGGTGCTGGAGTCGCCGGGCGCGGACACGCTGCGCCGCGCGTCGGGCGTGCCGGACGTCGACCCGGCCTACCAGGACGCGCCCGGGGTCAGCGAGCGGGTGGCCGAGCTGGCGCGGGACGTCGTGGCGAGCGAGGACAACCAGTTCGACCGGGCGACCGCCCTGTACCGGCACTTCACCGACGGCACGCAGGGGTTCACCTACACGACCGAGACCGGTGGCGACAACCGGCCGGACGCGCTGGAGGACTTCCTGTTCAACGGCAAGCGCGGGTACTGCGAGCAGTACGCCTCGGCGATGGCGATCATGGCGCGGTCGGTCGGGATGCCCGCGCGGGTGGCGCTCGGCTTCACCGCCGGGTTCCCCACCGACGACTTCCAGACCATCACCACGCAGGACGCGCACGCGTGGGTGGAGATCTACTTCGCCGGCTACGGCTGGATGACGTTCGACCCGACCCCGCTGTCGGACGGCCGGGGCGTGACCCCGCCGTACATCTCCGGCCTGGACGCCGACGACGAGGAGGACGGGTCCAGCGCCACCGCGGCCACGACCACGACCACCGCGCCGACCTCGGGTTCGTCCACCTCGGAGTCGACCGCGCCGGACGCGCTCGCCCAGGGCGGGACGACGGAGACCGGGGAGTCGGTGCCCACCTGGCACCTGGTGGCGCTCGCGGTGGCGGCGCTGCTGGCGGCGCTGCTGACCTGGCTGGCGATCGCGAGCGGCAGGCCCGGCGGACCCGCGTGGCTGCGCCTGCCCGGGCTGCGGCCGGCGGCCCTCGCGGCGGCGGCCGCGGCGTGGGTGGTGGTGTTGGCGCTGGTGGCGGCGCTGCTGTGGTGGGAGCTGGCGATCGCGCTGGTGCTGCTGGCGGGCGCGGCGGCGCACGCGGGCGTGCGGGAGTGGCGGCGGCGGGCGCGGGTGCGGGCGGTGGCCGGGCTGGAGCCGGACGCCGCCGGTGCGGCCTGGCGGGAGCTGGTGGCCGAGTCGGTCGACCGGGGGACGCGGGTGCCGAACACCGAGACGGTGCGCGTGGCCGCGCGGCGGTTGGTGAAGGCGCACAACCTGGACGAGCAGGGGCGGGACGGGCTGCGCGCGGTGGTCGGGGCGGTGGAGCGGTCCTGGTACAGCACGCGGACGGGGGCGGACCCCTCGCTACCCCGGGCGGTCGACGAGGTGCGGGCGAGCCTGAACCGCAACGCGCCGCTGGCGCTGAAGGCCAGGGTGCTGCCCCGGTCGGTGCTGCACCCGAAGCCGCCTACCAGCCCGGACTCGGACGAGTGAGGGTGAGGTGAGGTGAGGTGAGGTGGGCCGGCCCCGGCTCAGGCGGCCACCCCGCCCCGCCTCCGAACACCCACCCCGAACACCCCACGGCCCGCCCCAGGACTCCCGGGGCGGGCCGTGTGCGTTCTGCGGGCAGTGCGGTCAGGGCTGTTACGCGGACTACTCGTCCTCGAAACGGCGACGGAAACGTTCTTCCATCTTCTGTGAGAACGAGCTGCGGCTGGGCCGGCCTCCCTCGTCGTTGGGCTCTTCGGCACCCTGATCACCACGACGGAGTGTCGTCACGGTGAGCAGTACGCCGAAGAACATCAACAGGAAGCCGACGACGCTCACCACCGGGATACCAGCGAGCTTCGGCAACATCACACCTGTCACGAGCAGCGCCACACCCACGGCGAACAACGCGATGCCCTGGATACGACGCCGTCGGGACGGTTTGCGCAGCTTGGCGCCGCGCACGGTGGATGCGAACTTCGGGTCCTCGGCGTAGAGCGCGCGCTCGATCTGGTCGAGCAGTCGCTGCTCGTGCTCGGAGAGTGGCATGGCTCCTCCTCCGGCACAGCGGTCGCGGGCGCCGGGTAATCACGGTTGCCGCCGGTCCCGGCGGACGCCCCGCCCTGGGGGCGTCACGACCAGGATACGATTCGGGAGGCCCGCCGACTACCCAGTCTGTGCCCCTAAGCGGTTCGTTAGGTCACCATCATCCTCACGGGTCAACGGTCAGACCTCCGTAAGCTGGCGGCAGACCCCCGCCGAACGCCGTGTCAAGGCCCTGCGCCGCCCGGTTCGCGGTGGTGGGCGGGTCGGGCCCACCACCGGGCCCACCGCCCCCTCGGGACGACCCACCCCCCGGTCCCGGTCCCGGTCCCGGTCCCGGTCCCCCGCGCCCGTCCCGGTCCGCGCAGCTCGACCCGAACGGGCGCACCTCGACCTCCTCCACCCCCCGTGGAGAAGGGCCTTCCGCGGGCCCGACCGCCCGCGGAAGGCCCGGGGAGAGCGATGGCCGCCCCTCGCCGGCCACCGCTGGGTCCCGGTCTCGTCGCGCCCTACAGGCGCACCAGGTTGTCCTGGAACTCGACGTCCAGTTCGCGGTGGGTGGAGCGCACCTCGCGCCACGCGTCGTACATCGCGATCAGCCCGCCCGCGAGGACCAGCGCGACGGCGAGCGCGACGACGCCCCGGGCGTCGGACTTGATGACGATCACGACCGCCGCCCACAGCTGGACCGCGGTGAAGAGCAGGGTGCAGGCGAGCCGTTCGGTGAACCTGCGGCGGGACTTGGCTCGCTCCTCGTTGTGGTTCATGACGCCCCCTCTGAGCTGTTCCGACAACTCATTTGTAGGGCGTCCGACGACGGACTTCTGCGTCAGATGACGCACAGCGGGAATATCAGTTGGTGAGGTCGTGGAGCCTGCTGACCTGGTGGATCTCGATCTTCCGCCGACCCGTGGAGATGATGCCGCGCTCGCGCAACGAGCGCAGCACCCGGACGAGCGATTCCCGGGACGTCCCGGCGATGCCGGCCAGCTCCTCCTGGCTGAGGGAGACCGCGCCCTGGTCCGCGATGCCGCGCCGCAGCGCGACGTCGATCAGCACGGCGGCGACGCGCTGGGTGGCGGTGCCGCTGATCTGGGTCCGCTGCCGGTCGGTGTCGCGCTGCCGGGTGATCACCACGGTCAGCACCGCCCACGAGATGCGCGGGTACCGCTGGCACAGGGCGACGAAGGTCGGGGCCGAGAGGACCAGCGCCCGGACCGCGTTGAGCGCGCACACGGTGGCCGAGCGGGGCAGCCCGTCCACGGCGGACCGCTCGCCGACGATGTCGCCCGAGCCGCGGATGGCGAGCACCTTCTCGTACCCGTTGGCGGTGGTGGCCGTCACCCGCAGCAGGCCGCGGCGGACCACCAGCACGTGCCGGGTGATCTCGCCCTCCGCGCAGATCACCGAGCCGGGCGGGTAGTCGCGTTCCGCACCCGTGGCGCCGAGCACCTCGTGCTCGGCGGGGGTGAGCAAGCCCCAGAACCGGTCCACCCGACCAGCGTGCCCGGTGATCGTCGCGCGCGGTCCGATCCGGCCCGCCAACCACCCGATCGGCCCGTTCCGCCGCCTCGGGTGCCCGGGTCGGGACCGGGTCGCTCCAGCCCGGGTCGGGACCGGGTCCCGTCAGCCCGAGTCGGGGTCGGGTCCGTCAGCCCGGGTCGGGACCAGGTCCCGTCAGCCCGGGTCGGGACCCGGCTCCTCCACCCCGGACCGCGCCGGCCCCTCCGCGAGCAGCGACGCCGGCCGCACGGCCGCCCGGCCGAACCTCGACCGCGCCTGGTCGGCCGCCTGCTCCGCCTCCCGCCACCCGCGCTCCGGGGCGTCGAACATCAGCTGCTCGCCGCTCCCCTCCTCCACCAGCTGCTCGATCCGCACACCGATCAGCCGCACCGCGCCCGGCGGCACCTGCTCGTCCAGCAGCGCCGCGGCGGTCCGGTGGACCTCCTGCGTCACGTCCGTGGCCACCCGCAGCGTCCTGGACCGGGTGATCGTGGTGAAGTCGGCGAACCGCACCTTGATCGACACCGTGCGCCCGCGCAGCCCCCGCTCCCGCAGCGTCGCGGTGGACCGCTCCGCCAGCCGCAGCAGCTCGCGCCGCAGCAGGTCCCGGTCGACGTGGTCGACCTCGAACGTCTCCTCGGCGCCGATCGACTTCTCCCTGGTCGACGGCACCACCGGCCGGTCGTCGTGGCCCTGCGCCAGCGCGTGCAGGTGCTCGGCCAGCGCCACCCCGATCACCCGCCGCAGCCTGGGCAGCGGCACGGCGGCCACGTCGGCCACCGTCTCCAGGCCCACCTGCTCCAGCGCCTCGGCCGTCCGCTTGCCGACGCCCCACAGCGCGGACACCGGCAGCGGGTGCAGGAAGGTCAGCACCTCCGCGCGCGGCACCACCATCAGGCCGTCCGGCTTGCACATCCCCGAGGCCAGCTTGGCCAGGAACTTCGTCGGCGCGACGCCCACCGAGCAGGTGACCCCGAACGCCCGGAACACCTGCTCGCGGATCGACCCGGCGACCTCGGCCGGGGTCGCGCGCAGCCGCCGCAGCGAGCCGCTGACGTCGAGGAACGCCTCGTCCAGGCTCAGCGGCTCCACCAGCGGCGTGGTGTCGCGGAAGATCGCCATCACCCCGCGCGAGACCTCCTGGTAGCGCGCGAAGTCGGGCGGGAGGAACACCGCGTGCGGCGCGAGCCTGCGCGCGTGGGCGGTGGGCATGGCCGAGCGCACGCCGAACTCGCGCGCCAGGTAGTTCGCCGACGCCACCACGCCCCGGTGCGCCGTGCCGCCCACCACGACCGGGCGGTGGGCCAGCTCCGGCCGCTCGCGGATCTCGACCGAGGCGTAGAAGGCGTCCATGTCCACGTGCAGCATCGGGCAACCGGTGTCGTCCGGCCACACGTCGCCGCGCGCGATGAAGCGGTCGACCAGACCGCGCGGCAGGTCGGCACTGCGACCCAAGATCCACCCCCGTCGAACACCCGTTCGACACCCTACGCCAAGCGGTAGGCGTGCCGCGCACTCCGCCACCCGACCAGTGGCGAGGACGCGCACAAGACACCCGAACGGGCAAACCGGGAACCTACTCCCCCAGCACCTTGCGCAACCTCAGCAGCGCCCGGTGCTGCGCCACCCGCACCGCACCGGGCGTCGAACCCACCAGCACCGCCGTCTCCTCGGCGGACATGCCCATGACCACGCGCAGCACCAGGATCTCCCGCTGCCGCTCCGGCAGCACGCCCAGCAGCCGCCCGATCCGCTCGCCCAGCTCGCCCCGCAACGCCTCCTGCTCGGGCCCCGGCCCGCCGCTGACGCTGTCGGGCAGCTCCGAGACCGACTCCGCCCGGTCCCGGGCCGACGCCCGGTGGACGTCCGCGACCTTGTGCGCGGCGATGCCGTAGACGAACGCCAGGAACGGCCGCCCCTGGTCCCGGTAGGACGGCAGCGCCTTGAGCACCGCCAGGCACACCTCCTGCGCCACGTCGTCGGCCGACGACCGCGACCGCTCCCCGCGGCCGACCCTGGCCCGGCAGTACCTGACCACCAGCGGCCGGATCAGCCCCAGCAACGCCTCCACGGCCCGCCGGTCGCCCCGCACCGCCGGTTCGACCAGCGCGTCCGGACCCACTTCCGCACGTACCACGGCGACCGGGGCGTCCTCGCAGTCCACGGCCATCACCGCCTCCCCGGCTCGGACGCGCGACGCACCGCCGCGTCCCGGCATAACTCCGAAATCGACCACCACTGCCATCGCGAGCTCCTCGGCGTCCGCGCGCTGGACCACCCCTTGGGCCACATGGCAACGCGACGCAGCTCCCTCACGCGGATGACGCAGGTATTCGAAAGTTGCTCCAAACGGTCGCGTTTAAGATGCGAACGGCGGAGCCGACTACCACATTTGGCTGCGCTGAGTAACCAGACACGCTACGTGACGGCCAGCCACGACGCCCGCTCGACCTCGCGGCGCAGGCGCGTCAGCGCCCGGTGCTGCGCCACCCGCACCGCGCCCGGCGTCGCGTCCACCACCTGGGCGGTCTGCTCGGCCGTCAGGCCCACCACGACCCGCAGCAGCAGGATCTCCTGCTGCTTGTCCGGCAGCAGGCGCAGCAGCTCGCCGAGCTTGCGCGACAGCTCCCCGCGCAGCGCCGACCGCTCGGGGTCGGCCGAGTCGTCGGGGGCGTCGGGCACCTCGGGCACGGGCTCGGCCCGGTTGCGCAGCGCCGCGCGGTGCGCGTCGGCCACCTTGTGCGCGGCGATGCCGTAGACGAACGCCAGGAACGGCCGGCCGTGGTCGCGGTAGGTCGGCAGCGAGGTCAGCACGGCCAGGCAGACCTCCTGCGCCACGTCGTCGGCGGAGGTGTACGAGCGCTCCTGGCGGCCCACGCGGGCCCGGCAGTAGCGCACCACCAGCGGCCGGACGATGGTCAGCAGCCGCGCGGCGGCGGCCCGGTCACCGCGGACGGCCTCGCGCACCCGGTCCTCGATCTCCTCGGGCGCGGCGGCGGTCATCACGGGGCTCCGGGTAAAAGCGGGTCTCCCACGGCTGCGGTCCTCTGCGGTAGGCGGCGGATGCCTACCGTTGTACCGCATTCAGCCGTACTTGCGGCCCAGGACGTGCAGGCGGGCCGCCACGTCGCGCAGCGGCGACCTGGTCGACGCGGCCAGTTCCAGCTCCGCCAGCGCGTCGGCCGCGCCGGGGTTGGCGTCCAGCACCGAGCCCGGCACCAGGTCGGACACCACGCCGTGGCCCTGCACCAGCTCCACCTTCAGGCCCGCGGCCGACACCAGCGCCTCCAGGCCCACCGCGTCGAACCGGCGCAGCAGCGGGTCGCGGGTGCCCGCGAGCTGCCCGGCCTCGTCGTCCAGCAGCCGCCGGGCCTCCACCAGCCGACCGGCGATGGCCCGGTGCAGCACGGCCGCGAACCGGTTCGCCACCAGCACCGACACCGCGCCGCCCGGGGCCGCGGCGGCGGCCAGCGCGGCCAGCGCGGCGCCCGCGTCGTCCACCACCTCCAGCAGGCCGTGGCCCAGCACCAGGTCGGCCGAGGCGTCCTGGTCCAGCACGTCCGCGTCGCCCTGCACGGCGGTGACCCGGTCCAGCACGCCCGCCTCGGCGGCCCGGCGGTGCAGCGTCGCCAGCGCGTCGGGGCTCGGGTCGACCACGGTCACCGAGCACCCGGCCACGGCCAGCGGGACCGCCCACACACCGCTGCCGCCGCCCACGTCGAGCACCCTCGGCGGCTCACCGCCCCGGCGGTCCCGCGCGGCGGCGAGCTCGGTGTCGAGCACCCTGTGTACGGCGTCCGGTCGCATGGCACCAGAGCGTAAGGGTCGTAGGCTGCACGTTGTGCATACGGTGGCGGTGCTCAGTCTCAAGGGTGGCGTGGGCAAGACGACGGTCGCGTTGGGTCTCGCGTCGGCCGCTCTGCGGCGCGGGGTCCGGACACTGGTCATCGACCTGGACCCCCAGTGCAACGCCACCTCCACCCTGGAACCCGAGGAGACCGGGGCCAGCATCTACGACGTGCTCCGGGAACCCACCGCGGAGGTGCTGCGCGAGGCCGTCTCACCGAGCGGGTGGGGCGACGGCCTGGACGTGCTGGTCGGCTCGGAGGACGCGGAGTCGCTGAACCACCCCGACCCGAACGAGGCCCGCCTCGGCCGGCTGCGCGAGGCGTTGCGCCTGCTCAAGGAGGACGAGGAGCCCTACCAGCTGGTGCTGCTGGACTGCCCGCCGTCGCTGGGTCAGCTGACCAGGTCGGCGCTGGTCGCGGCGGACCGGGCGCTGCTGGTGACCGAGCCGACGATGTTCGCGGTGGCGGGCGTGCAGCGGGCGTTCGAGGCGGTGCAGGCCGAGCGCGAGCACAACCGGGAGCTCCAGCCGCTGGGCGTGGTGGTCAACCGGGTCCGGCCGCGCTCGCACGAGCACCAGTTCCGCATCGAGGAGCTGCGCGACATCTTCGGCCCCCTGGTGATGCCGGTGGCGATGCCCGACCGGCTGGCCGTGCAGCAGGCGCAGGGCGCGTGCATGCCGATCCACGAGTGGGGTACCCCCGGCGCGCGCGAGGTGGCGCTGGCGTTCAACCTGCTGCTGGCCCGCATCCTGCGGATGAGCCGCAGCCGCAGGCGGCCCTCGCACGACGACTTCGACGACGACGAGATCCAGGAGGCCGTGGAGGCGTGACCCGGGGAAGCGCGGGCGCCGGTGCCCGAGGGTGACACCGTGTTCCTGGCCGGGCACCGCCTGGACGAGGCGCTGGCCGGCCGCACGCTGGTGCGCGGCGAGCTGCGCCACCCCCGGTGGGCCACCGCGGACCTGGGCGGCCGGGACGTGCTGGGGGTGCGCTCGGTCGGCAAGCACCTGTTCACCCGGTTCTCCGGCGGCCTGAGCCTGCACACCCACTTCCGGATGGACGGCGCCTGGCACCTCTACCGGCCCGGCGACCGCTGGAAGCGGCCCGGCCACCAGGTGCGGGCGCGGCTGGAGGTGCCCGACCGGGTCGCGGTGGGGTTCTCGCTGCACGACGTGGAGCTGCTGCCGACCGACCAGGAGGCCCGGTTGGTCGGCCACCTGGGGCCGGACCTGCTGGGCGAGGACTGGGACGCCGGGCAGGAGGCCGAGGCCACCCGCAGGCTGGCCGCCGACCCGGACCGCGAACTGGGCGTGGCGCTGCTCGACCAGCGCGTGCTGGCCGGCGTGGGCAACCTCTACAAGGCCGAGGTGTGCTTCCTGCTGGGCGCCTCGCCGTGGACCCCGGTGTCCGGGGTCGACCCGGCGGAGGCGGTGCGGCTGTCGCGCAAGCTGCTGCTGGCCAACGCCTGGCACCCCGAGCAGAGCACGACCGGGAGCATGGCCCGGGGCCGGCACCACTGGGTGTTCGAGCGCACCGGCAAGCCGTGCTTCCGCTGCGGCACGCGGGTCCGCGTCGGCGGGCAGGGCGCGGGCGTGCAGGAGCGTCCCGCGTACTGGTGCCCGCACTGCCAGCCGGGACCGATCGCTTAGGGTTTCCGCCGTGGTCTACAGGAGCGTGGTGCGCAAGGCGTTGTTCCGGATGCACGGCGGGGACGCGGAGCGGGTCCACGAGACCACCCTCGGCCTGCTGGAGAGGGTGAGCCCGGCCGCGGGGCTCGTCCGGCGCGGGCCGGCGCTGGAGCGCACCGTGTTCGGCGTGCGGTTCCCCAACCCCGTCGGCCTGGCCGCCGGGCTGGACAAGAACGGCCGGGCGCTGCCCGCGTGGGGCGCGCTGGGGTTCGGCTTCGTGGAGGTCGGCACGGTCACCCGGCACCCGCAGCCGGGCAACCCGCGGCCGCGGCTGTTCCGGCTGCGCGCCAGCGAGGCGATCATCAACCGGATGGGCTTCAACAACGACGGCGCCCAGGCCCTGGCCGACCGGCTGGCCCGCCTGGGGCCGCTGTCCGTGCCGCTGGGCATCAGCCTGGGCAAGTCCAAGGTGACGCCGGTCGAGGAGGCCGTGGGCGACTACCGGGCGTCCCTGCGGGCGCTCTACCGGTTCGGCGACTACTTCGCGGTGAACATCAGCTCGCCCAACACCCCCGGCCTGCGGGGGCTCCAGGACCGGGGGGCGCTGACCGAGCTGCTGTCCGGGCTGGACGAGGCCGCGCGCGAGCTGGCCGGCGGCGCCGCGCCCAAGCCGATCCTGGTGAAGATCGCCCCCGACCTCACCGACGGGGCGATCGGGGAGCTGCTGGAGGTGTGCGACGGCCACGGGGTCAGCGGCCTGATCGCGACGAACACCACCCTGTCGCGCGAGGGGCTGGCCCCGGCCGACCGGGCGCTGGCGGGTGAGGCGGGCGGGTTGAGCGGCAGGCCGCTGGCCGAGCGGGCGCGCGAGGTGGTGCGGTTCGTCAGCAGGCGGACCGACGGGCGGCTGCCGATCATCGGCGTGGGCGGCATCGCGAGCCCGGACGACGCGGCTCGGATGCTGGACGCGGGCGCGAGCCTCGTGCAGCTCTACACCGGCTTCATCTACGAGGGTCCGGGGCTGGTGCGGCGGATCAACCGCGCGCTGGCGGCGCGCTAGACCTCGCGGGCGGGCGCGGGCAGGCGCGCCGGCCCTCGCCACCGGCGGTCCGCCGGCCCTCGCGGGCGGCGCGCTAGACCTCGCGGGCGGCCCGCAGCCGGCGCAGCAGCGGGTGCAGGATCACCACCAGCAGCGGGCCCCAGACCATCCCGCCCAGCTCCATGTCGCCCACCACCAGCGTGAGGTCGCCCACGCCCGCGACCAGGGCCGCGCCGCCGACCAGCGCGTTGCCCGGGTTGGTCAGGTCGACCCGGTTCTCCATCCACACCCGCACGCCGACCAGGCTGATCAGGCCGAACAGCACCAGCGTCGCGCCGCCGACCACGCCCGCCGGGACGGTGCCCAGCACCGCCACGACCTTGGGCGAGAACGACAGCAGCACGGCCGTCACGCCGGTCACCGCGAACGCGGCCGTGGAGTAGACCCTGGTCACGCCCATCACGCCGATGTTCTCGGAGTAGGTGGTGGTGCCGGAGCCCCCGCCGAGGCCGGCGAACGTGGTGGACAGGCCGTTGGCGATGATCGCGTCGCCCGCGCTGCCGTCGAGGTTGCGGCCGGTCAGCGCGGCGACCGCCTTGACGTGGCCGACGTTCTCCGCGACCAGCACGAGCACCACCGGCAGCACCAGCAGCGTCACCGACGGGCGCAGCTCGGGCGAGTGGAACTCGGGCAGGCCGAACCAGGCCGCCCGCGCGACCGCGCCCGTGTCGACCAGGCCCGCGAAGAAGCCGAACAGCCACCCGGCCACCACGCCGATGAGCACGGAGAACCGGAAGGACGAGCCCCGGCCCAGCACCCCGCACAGCAGGATCGCGCCCGCGGTCACCACGGCGGGCAGCGGCTGGCGCGCGAACGGCTCGGTGGCCCGACCGGACAGGTCCAGCCCGATGATGATCACCACGGCCCCGGTCACCAGCGGCGGCATCACCGACTCCAGCAGCCGCACGCCCAGGGCCTTCACCGCGATCCCGATGATGATCACCAGCAGGCCGGCCGCGAGCACGCCGCCGAGCTGCGCGGCGATGCCCTCGTCGCGGGCCGCGGCCAGCGGCGCGATGAAGGCGAACGACGGCCCGGCGTAGCTGGGCACCCGGTTGCGGGTGAGGACCAGGAACAGCAGCGTGCCGACGCCGGAGAACAGCAGGGTGGTGCTGACCGGGAGACCGGTGGCGGCGGGGACGTAGAGCGTGGCGCCGGCCATCGCGAGGAGGTGCTGGGCGCCGAAGCCGACGGTGAGGGGCCAGCTCAACCGCTCCTGCGGGGCGATGGCGTCACCGTCTGTGGTGCGGCCATCGCCGTGCACGGTCCACAACGCCACGCAATGACCTCCCTGGGCGACCAGGCCGAACCACGCTGTTCGACAAGGAATCCTGCCACGCCAAGTAGTGACCCAGCCCGGGTAACGGTCTGATAATCACACGATTGCAGCAGCGTACGCCACTGGTTCGAGCAAGTCAGCCGAACTCTGCTACGCAACGTGAGGTAGCGGACGTTCGTGCAGATGGACGCGCGGGCGCACGGGCGGAACTTCGGTTGACCGCAGTCCCGGGCTGTGCCCAGGACCGCGGCCAGGGGTCGGAGGAGGGGGTTCGGGGTGGGACCGCTACGCGCGGTGCCGCCTCAGTACCCCGGCTCCGGCTCGGCGCCGCCCCGGGTCCAGCGCGACAGCTCGCGCAGCCCGGCCGACAGGCCGGCCAGGTGGTCGGTCGCCTCGCCCAGCACCTCGCGCGGGTGGGTGGCCGTGCTCTCGGCCAGCACCCGACCGGCGGCCGCGACCAGCCCGCAGTAGCCCTCCACGCCCTCGTCCAGCTGCTCGCGCAGCCGGCGCACCCCCTCCACCAGCGGGGCGCGGTCCAGCGGCGGGGCGGTGTCGCGGGCCCGCTCCACGGCCTGGAGCTGGAGGGACACCGCGCGGATCGCGCCGGACGCCTCGACGCCGGTGGCGCGGGCCTGCTCGACCGAGTCGGACGGCACGGAGGTCAGCGCCGCCGAGTCGAGCTGGCGCAGCAGCTCCCGCAGCGTGTCCTCGGCCTCCTCCAGCCGCTCCATCGGCTGGCGGGCGGCGGAGGCCCGCGCGGGCAGCGGGGTGCGCACGGGCACGGCCGCGAGCTCCTGCCGCGCCCGGTCGATCTCGCGCCGGCGCAGGCCGGTGCGCACCGCCAGCACCGACGTGCCGGCGAACCCGAGGGCCACGCCGATGCCGATGGCCGGTTCGACCACGCCGAACACCGCCAGCGCGCCGAGCGTCGTGAGCAGCGCCAGCACGATCAGCCAGAAGGTGAGCACGCGGCCCGACCGGCGGTAGCGCCGGTCGAGCTTCGCGCGCGGGTCGTTCCACGCGGCGACCCTCCGCCGCACCTGGTCCGCGACTTGCCCCTGCAACTGGCCCTGCAACTGGTTCTGCAACTGGCCGCCGACGAACTGGACGATCTCGCCGGCCGCCTTCCGCCGGGGATCCATCGCGGACACCGTCCTCTCAGCCCTGGTTGGTCTGGGGGTTCTGCGGGATCTGCTGGGTCTGCTGGACCGGCTGCGCCTGCGTCTGCTGCGCCTGCGTCTGCTGGACCCGCTGCTGGATCTCCTGCTGGATGTTCGCGCTCGCGCTCCTCGACTGGCCACCGGTGACCTCGCCGGCGACCTTGCCGCCCGCCAGCGACGCGCGGAGCTGGTCCAGCCGGGCCGAGCCCGCCATCTGCGTGGTCGACTGCTGGACCTCCAGCATCCGGCCCTGGACCGAGTTCTGCGCCAGCTCCGCGGACCCGAGCGCGGTGGTGTACCGCTTCTCGATCTTGTCGCGGACCTCCTCCAGCGACGGCGTGTTGCCCGGCGCGGCCAGCTCGGTCATCTGGCGCAGCGAGTGCGACACCTGCTCCTGCATCTTGGCCTGCTCCAGCTGGCTGAGCAGCTTGGTGCGCTCGGCCAGCTTGCCCTGGAGCACCATCGCGTTGCGCTCGACGGCCTGCTTGGCCTGGCCCGCGGCCTGGAGCGCCTGGTCGTGCAGCGTCTTCAGGTCCTCGATGCTCTGCTCCGCGGTGACCAGCTGGGTCGCGAACGACTGCGCGGCGTTCTCGAACTCGGCCGCCCGCTGCTCCTCGCCCTTGGCGCGGGCCTCGTCGGCGAGCACCAGCGCCTGGCGCGCGGACGCCTGGAGCTTCTCCACCTCACCGAGCTGCCGGTTGAGCTTCATCTCCAGCTGCCGCTGGTTGCCGATCACCGCGGCGGCCTGCTGAGACAGGGCCTGGTGCTGCCGCTGCGCCTCCTCGATGGCCTGCTGGATCTGCACCTTCGGGTCGGCGTGCTCGTCGATCTTCGACGAAAAAGCCGCCATGAAGTACTTCCACGCCTTCGCGAAAGGGTTGGCCATCTCCTACGCCTGCCTTCTCCGCACGTCCTTGGCTCGCGCTCGTGATTGGCAACGACCCGGTGCTGTTGTTGGTTCCATCGTTCCAGTTGTGCCGCGCTCGTTCCACCGACCGGGGGAGATCTCCGGGATCACCCTGAGTGCCCCCCGAACTTTCGTCGAACGGATCCGGTGCGCCCGGCACCCCGGATGCTTCCCCGGCACGCCCGTCCTGACGCGCGGGCGCGGCGGGTGGTTGCCAACCCGTGACAAGACCCACGTCCGGCGGGACCGGACAAGACCGAGAGCCGAGCCGGGTGCTCCCGGCTCGGCTCGTCGCAGGTCTGGGTCGGTTACGCCGCCACCACCGCGCCGCGGGGCTCGCTGAGGGAGGTGGACAGCCGGTGCGTGAGCACGGGCTGGAGGCGCAGGTCGGACAGGTCGTTGCCGATCATCGCGGGCACGATGGTGCCGCCCTCCAGGCCCGCCGGGGCGGGCGCGGCCCGCTCGGTGAGCTCGGCCGGGCTGGTCACGGACTTCTGGACGGCGCCGATGTCGGAGGCGACCAGGTGCAGGAGTTCGGACAGCGGCAGGTCCAGCGCCTCGCAGATCGCGGCCAGCAGCTCGCTGGACGCCTCCTTGCGGCCCCGTTCCACCTCGGAGAGGTACCCCAGGCTCACGCGGGCGGTCCTGGAGACCTCGCGCAGCGTGCGGCGTTGGGTGGTGCGGGCATGGCGGAGCCGATCACCGATCGCCTCGCGCAGCAGCACGGTCATCGCGCGCCTCCTTCCGGCCGGCCGTGCCACCACGTTACCGACCCGTCCCGTCGACGGGCAGTGAGTTCTGGACACGTCCGCCAAGGGCGAACGAGTGAACCGGCCGGTAAGTTCCCGTGTTGTCGGCGTTGTGTGACGGAAAACCCGCTGGTCAAGTCACCTGATCGGGATCATGAGCTGTTTCCGCAGCAGATCGAGCGCCGCTGCGGAGGCACCTTCGCGCACCTGCCGACGATCACCACTCAGAGTGAACGTTCTGGTCACTGAACCGGGTGGACCAGCCACACCGATGTGGACTGTGCCGGGCGGGACGCCGTCCTGCGGGGCGGGGCCGGCCACACCGGTCAGCCCGAGCCCCCACGTCGCGCCACAGCGGTCCCGGGCACCCTCGGCGAGCTGTTTTGCCACTTCCGGGTGAACTGCGCCGTGCTCGGCCAGCAGCGCCCCGTCCACGCCGGCGAGCGTGTGCTTGAGGTCCGTGGCGTACACCACGAGGCCGCCGCGCAGCACGGCGCTGGAGCCGGGGACCTCGGTCAGGGTGACCGCGACCAGGCCGGCGGTGAGCGATTCGGCGGTGGCCACCGTCTCGCCGCGCTCGCGCAGCGCCCGGACCACGTCCTCGGCGCCCGTGCCCTGCCCGCACCCCTGGTCACGCTCGGTCATGACTTTGCTCACACCCCGCTCCCGCTCCCGCCCGCGTCCGGCGACAGCCCGCTCCTCAGGCCCCGCTGCCGCTCACGTCCCGCTCCTGCTCCAGGTCCAACCCGGCCCCCGCCACGGCCCGCTTCCCCCGCGCCCGCAGCCGTAAGGCGCGGATCACGTAGTCGACGCCGGTCACCACCGTCAGCACCACCGCCGCGCCCATGCTGACCAGCGCCACCGGCTCCAGGTAGTCGGGCAGCGGCAGCAGGTACAGGCCGATGGCGAAGATCTGCACGAGCGTCTTGAGCTTGCCGCCGCGGCTGGCCGGGATCACGCCGTGGCGGATGACCCAGAAGCGCAGCAACGTCACGCCCAGCTCGCGCACCGCGATGACCACCGTCACCCACCAGGGCAGCTCCCCCAGCAGGCTCAGGCCGACCAGCGCGGCGCCGGTCAGCGCCTTGTCCGCGATCGGGTCCGCGATCTTGCCGAAGTCGGTGATCAGGCCCAGCTTGCGGGCCAGGTTGCCGTCCACGTGGTCGGTCACCGACGCGACGGCGAACACGCCGAACGCGGCCAGTCGCCACCAGAACTGCCGGCCGTCCTCGGCGAAGAGGAAGTAGAGGAACACCGGCACGAGCGCCAGCCGGGACATCGTCAGCACGTTGGCGATGTTCAGCACCGGCACGCGCGCGGGTTCGGTCACCTCGGGAGCACCTCGACGGCGGAGACCACCAGGTCGACGCCCTCGGCCGCGTCGACGCGGCAGCGCACCAGGTCGCCCACCCGCAGCCCGTCGGCGTTGGTGATGACGCACTCGCCGTCGACCTCGGGCGCCTGGTGGGCGGCGCGGCCGACGCAGTCGCTCTCGTCGTCCTCCTCGGTCTCGACCAGGACGACGACCTCGTCACCCACCCGGTCCTCGGCGCGCTGCGCGGTCAGCTCCTCGACCAGGTTCGAGAGCCGGGCCACGCGCTCCGCGATCGTGTCGGCGTCCAGCTTGTCCGGCAGGCCCTCGGCCTCGGTGCCGTCCTCGTCGGAGTAGCCGAACACGCCCACCGCGTCCAGGCGCGCCTCGGTGAGGAAGCGCTCCAGCTCGGCCACGTCCGCCTCGGTCTCGCCGGGGAAGCCGACGATGACGTTGCTGCGGATGCCGGCGCGCGGGGCGAGCGACCGGATCTGCTCGACCAGGCCCAGGAACGACTCGGTCGAGCCGAACCGGCGCATCCGCCGCAGCACCGGCTCGCTGGAGTGCTGGAACGACATGTCGAAGTAGTCGGCCACCCCGTCGGTGGTCGCGATCGCCCGGACGAGGGTCGGCTTCGTCTCGGCGGGCTGGAGGTAGGAGACGCGCACCCGGTCGATGCCGGGCACGGCGGCCAGGCGGGCCAGCAGCTGCTCCAGGCCGCCCAGCTCGCGGGGCAGGTCCTTGGCGTAGGAGGTGGAGTTCTCGGAGACCAGGAAGACCTCTCGGACGCCCTGCTCGGCCAGCCACATCGCCTCGGCCACCACCTCGTCGGGGTGGCGGGAGACGAACGCGCCCCGGAAGGAGGGGATCGCGCAGAACGAGCAGCGGCGGTCGCAGCCGGAGGCGATCTTCAGCGGCGCGACCGGCGTGTCCTCCAGGCGGGTGCGCAGCACGCGGGGCCCCCACCCGTGGCCGGGCACCTGCACGTCCGCTGCCGCCCGGGGCCGCTGCACGGGGGTGAGCGGGAGCAGGGTGCGGCGGTCCACGGGCTTGTGCGACTCGACGGCCCGGCCCGCCAGGACGTCGTCCAGGCGCTCGGCCAGGGTGCCGTAGTGGTCGAACCCGAGGACGGCGTTCGCCTCGGGCAGGCTGTCGGCCAGCTCGGTGCCGTAGCGCTCCGCCATGCACCCGACCGCGACCACCTTGGCGCCGCTGTCGGCGGCGGAGAGGAGGGTGTCCACGGAGTCCTTCTTGGCCGACTCCACGAAGCCGCAGGTGTTGACCACGACCACGTCCGCCTCGTCGTCGACCAGCTCCCAGCCGCCGGCGGTGAGGCGGCCGGCGAGTTCCTCGGAGTCGACTTCGTTGCGGGCGCAGCCGAGGGTCAGCATGGCGACGCGCTTGGACGTGGTGGGGGAAGGCACGGTGCTCAGGGTAACCGGCGGCGTCGCGGGGGCCGCCGGCCCGCTGAGGGGTCAGGTCGGGCGGGGGACGAGGGGCAGGGGACCGGGAGGGTCGTCGCCGCCGTTGGCGAACCCCTCCAGTTGATCTATCCACGAGTGCGCCCAGTTGTTGGAGCTGGACACGATGAACACCCGACGCTCGTCCCCCGACGCCGCGAGACCCCGCACGAGCCGGGCCGCGAGCGTGCTCTTCCCCCCTCCCGGCGAGCCGGCCAGCACCGCTCGCTTCGGACCGCTGAACCACGCCGCCGCTTCCAGGGATTCCGGATCCCCGAACGGGCCGAGGATCACCGAGCCCCGATCCCGCTTGCGCTCCCGCAGCCGGCCCCACAGCCTCATCACCAGGACGACCTGGTCGTCCGGCAGGCCACAGGCCACGAGGACCGCCTCGACCTGCTTGGGTCTGGTGGGCAGCGTGCCGCGGGTGGTCATCGAGTGGACCTGGCTGTGCTTGATGCCCGCGGCCTCCCCGATCTCCCGGTACGACAGCCCGGACCGCTCCTTGATGAGCTGGAGCAACTCGGCGAACTCCGCCTCGTCCCGGGCCTGCAACTCCACCTCGGCCATCGGCGGACGCAGTCCACCGGGTGCCCGGAGCCGGGGTGCGCCGGCCCGCGAGGCGTCGAGGTAGGCGTCCCTGATGCGGCGGCAGAAATCCCGTTCGAGGCCGAATTCGAACAAGAGTTCGGTGTAGCGACCCCAGTCCAGCAATGCCCCTCCCTCCAACGCGCGCAGGAAATCGGCAGGCGCTTCCACACGATTAACGGTGAAAACTCTCGCAACCGTCCGGTTGAGCCAGTCCACCGGACGCCGGGAATTCCCGCCCGCCACCTCAAACCCGCCAGGACGGATCGAGGGACCTACGAACGGTGGAGAGGTCCGCACGAGCCGCCGAGAGCACCACCACGACGACCAGCAGCGGCACAGACGCCGCGACCGGCAGGGCGTGTCCGGCAGCCACGAGCCAACCGGCAAAAGTGCAGGTGATACCCACCAGGACGACTTCAGGGGCGGTAACCGACCCGTGCGACGACACCCGATGCGCCCCCGGCGCGACAACTGGCTTTCCCTGAGCCACCGGAACTCCTCTGGTATTCGACCGTGGACCGGTCGGGTCTTTGACATACATGCGCTCGATCACCCGGGCGGTTGGCGCTCCGCCCGACAGGAGCAGATGGTGGCAGCAATCGAGATCGCTCCTCAAATCAGCAGTCCGACCACGTCCACCACCCCGTCCGATTCCGTACGAAAAAATACCGATCGGCGCGTTGGCGCAACGGCGTCGATCGAGCCGGTGGGCGTTGCCGCAGGCAGGTGCCGTCCAAATCGTCCGAAGCGCTCCCCGGTAGTTGCCCGAGAGCCGAACGACGTGACTAGCATCGAGCCCGATCCCCGAGCACGTCAGTGGACCGGTCGGGCACGGGGTCGGGCGGCCCCCGTTGGCGCAGGGGCCGCCCGTCCGCCCATGGCTCGCCTCACCTGGCTGCCGGGTCCCCCGCGCGGGGGCATACTTTTGTCGCCGTGACCGACCCGATCAACGTGCGTCGCGCCCGCACCGGCGACGTGCGCGCCATGAAAGCCCTCATCGACCAGTACGCCGGCAAGGTGCTGCTCTCCAAGCCCCTGGTGACGCTGTTCGAGGACATCCAGGAGTTCTGGGTGGCGGAGGAGGGCGGCACGGTCCTCGGCTGCGGCGCGCTGCACGTCCTCTGGGAGGACCTGGCCGAGATCCGCACGGTCGCCGTCGACCCCGGGCAGAGCGGGCGGGGGATCGGGCACCGCATCGTCAAGCAGCTGATCACGACGGCGCGCGAGCTCCAGCTGGAGCGGATCTTCGTGCTGACCTTCGAGACGTCCTTCTTCGGTCGCCACGGGTTCGTCGAGATCGACGGCACGCCGGTCTCCCCCGAGGTCTACGAGGAGATCATGCGGTCGGCCGACGAGGGGGTGGCGGAGTTCCTCGACCTCTCCTACGTCAAGCCCAACACCCTCGGCAACACCCGGATGCTGATGCACCTCTGACAACTGTTCCAGCCCTCACTCGAACAGTCTTGACTCGACTAACCACAACGGGTCAAGCTGGGCCGGTGGAGCAGTTGACGGTCGACGAGCTGGCGGTCCGCGTGGGCCTGCCGGGCAGCACCATCCGCATGTACCAGACCAAGGGCGTGCTGCACCCCCCTCGCCGACAGGGCCGGGTCGCGCACTACGACGCCTCCCACCTCGAACGCCTCGCCCTGGTGCAGCGCCTCCAGGCACGCGGCTTCTCGCTGCCCGCCATCGCCGAGCTGGTCAAGGCCCGCGAGGAGGGCGCCAGCGTCGCGGCCGTGCTGGGCGTCGGCGACGCGGAGGGCCCCGACGACTGGGTCCGCGTCCGCGTCCGGGACATCCGGCGCCTGGTGCCGCTGGGCGACGTCCGCCCGAGCATCATCACCAAGGCGTCCCAGCTCGGCCTGATCCGCTGGCGGCGCGGCTGGCCGCACGCCCGCCGCTGGGCGCTGGAGGCCGGCAGCAG
Source organism: Saccharothrix lopnurensis (assembly GCF_042658445.1). Classification (NCBI taxonomy): domain Bacteria; kingdom Bacillati; phylum Actinomycetota; class Actinomycetes; order Pseudonocardiales; family Pseudonocardiaceae; genus Saccharothrix; species Saccharothrix lopnurensis. Next base: position 52,052 of record NZ_JBHSQO010000029.1, read on the forward strand.
GCTCGCGACGCTGCTGGTGCCCAGTGACGACGTGCTCGACAGCTTCGCCGACCTGCGCCGGTCGACCGACGCCATCGCGGCCAACTTCGTCGAGCTGTTCGAGCGCCACCTGTGGCCCAAGCTGGCCGAGAACGCCGACCAGGAGGACCAGCTCGACCGGATGCGCGCCCTGCTGGTCGAGCTGACCTACACCGCCGAGACGGCCGTGGTCGGCACGCTGCGCGAGTCGATCCGCGACGCCGCCGAGGAGTTCGCCCGCCGCCACCGGCTGGTGCCCGGCGACGACTTCCGGCCCGCCTGGCTCGACGAGCCGGTGCCGATCGCCGAACGCCTCGTCGAGGCCCCCGAGGACGACGAGGTCCCGGACGAACCCGCCATCCGGCGCTTCCTCGACCGCGACGACCAGGACGAGCCCCGCTGACCCGACCAGCACCGGGACCGGGACCGGCACCAGGACCAGGGCCCACGACTGCGCTGATCCGCACCCTTGACCCGACGTTCACCCGTCGTCGACGCCGCGTGAGCCGATCGGGGCTGTCGGGTCGCTCCCCCGCCGGGTAAGAAAATCCCAAGCCCGTGCAACGAGGGGAAACCATGAAGACCCTGCGCAACGCCTTCGCCGGCGTGCTCGCCTCGGCAGCCCTGCTGCTCGGCTCCGGCCTCGGCCAGGCGGCGATCAACGCCCCGGCGGTGACCGACGACTACGTGTTCACCAAGTCCCTCGCCCAGTTCAGCTCGCTGAGGGCCCAGGCCCCCTACAGCGACCAGCTGGACTGGTCCTCGGACGGCTGCTCCTGGTCACCGGACAACCCGTTCGGCTTCAAGTTCCTCCCGGCCTGCCACCGCCACGACTTCGGCTACCGGAACTACAAGCGGCAGGGCCGGTTCACCGAGGCCACCCGGCTGAGCATCGACAACAACTTCAAGTCCGACATGTACCACCAGTGCGCGGGCAACTGGGCGTGCAACCGCACCGCCGACCTGTACTACAGCGCCGTCCGCGAGTTCGGCGCCAGCGCGATCATGACCAAGGAGCAGTTCGCCCTGGCCGTGAAGGGCTGACCACGAGGGGCTGACCACGATCACCGGCGGGCGGCGCACCCGCCCGCCGACTCGCGCGTCAGGCGTCCGGGAACGACACCTCGATGGAGAACCGCTGCTGCCGGTTGGTGTCGGTGGACCAGCGGAACCGGTTGGTCAGCGTCACGTCCAGGGAGAGCTCACCGCGCTTCGGCAGCACCGCCGACAGCCCCCGGGCGAACTCCAGCAGCAGGTCCACCTGCTTGTGCGCGACGCTGAGGAAGTCGACCTGCGCCCGGTAGTGGCGGATCGGGTTGGTGCGGAACTCCCGGAGCGTGATCAGGTGCCCGAGCGCACGGGTCACGTCGTCGAACTCCGCCGCCCGCGCCCCCTCGATGTCCGGCGCTCCCCCGGCGAAGGTGCTGCCGGCCTCGATGTCGCGCCGCACCTCTTTCCGGAGGCCCAGCGCGAAATCGGTGTCGGACCCCCAACCCGCGGACACCCCCGGGGTGAGCGAGGCGCTCACGTCCCTGGTGGACCTGTCGGTGACCGCCGTCTCCCCCACCTCCCGATCCGACTCGACGGTCCTCAAGCTCGTCGCCCCGAGCAACTGGCAGACCTCGGTGAACACGTGCGCCTGCGCCAGCGCCAGGGTGGTCAGCGCGGATTCCACCGGCACGTAACCGCCCGAGCGCACGTCGCGCATGAGCACGGTGTTCGGGCTCGCCCGGACGTCCCTGATCCGCTCGTCGGCCACCCACTTCCCCAGCAGCGGGTACGGCACGACGGTGACCTGGTCGTCCTTGATCAACCGGGGGTGGCGGTCCTTCAGCTCGACGTAGTCCGCGTGGGACAGGAAGAGGACCCGGTCCGCGGGCCCCGCCCGGCCGGACGTCGCGCGCGGCGGGGTCACCGCAGGTTCTCGATGATCTCGCCGGTCAGCGCGGTGGCGCTCGCCTGGTCGACCAGGCTGCCCGCGACGACCCGCACCCCGTCCGGCGCGCCCGCTGCGGTCCGCAGGTCCGACAGCTGCCCGAACACCAGGTCCAGGTAGTCCTGCGAACCCGTCCGCGCGCAGCGCGGGTCCAGGTCGGTGTGGGTCACCACGAAGACGACGCGCTTCGCGGCCGTGGCGCGACCTCCGATCCTGGCCGCGTCGAGCTGCGCCCGCTCCCAGTCCTCGCCCTGCTCCTCCCCGGGAGCGCGCCGCTCCTCGGTCAGCAGGGTGTCGGCCCTGAGCAGGTACAGCACCGCGCTCGCCCGGCCGAGTTCGGCCGCGACCGTGTGCAGGCCCTGGTCCCCACCGCTGACATCGGTCACCGTGTCGAGCAGGATCTCCCGGGGAGGGGCCTGCTCGCGGTCCTCGACGGACAGCGTGATCTTGGTGAACCCGCTCGGGGACCGGGTGGGCTCGGGCGTCGACCAATCACCGAGCCACGAATTGACCAGCCTCGTCTTGCCGACCGCCCGCTGTCCCAGCACCACCACGTCGCGGGAGTCGTGCCACTGCCGGGCGATCACCGCGCCCACCGCGCTCACGGCCCCCACCGCGGCGAGCACCACCACCGGTAACGGCATCCACTACCCCCTCGTCCGTTCCACCCGACCTCAGTCCTCGTCGTCGGACGCCCCGCCGCCGCCCCGGATCAGCTCGACCACGGACGCCAGCTCGTCCGGCTTGATCAGGACCTCGCGCGCCTTCGACCCCTCCGAGGGCCCCACGATCCCGCGCGTCTCCAGCAGGTCCATCAGCCGCCCGGCCTTGGCGAACCCCACCCGCAGCTTGCGCTGCAACATCGACGTCGACCCGAACTGCGACGTCACGATCAGCTCCGCCGCCTGCAACAACACCTCCAGGTCGTCGCCGATGTCCGGGTCGATCTCCTTCTTCTCCCCGGCCTTCGCCGCCGTCACGCCGTCGGTGTACTCGGGCTGCGCCTGCTGCTTGGTGAAGTTGACGATCTCGGCGATCTCCTCGTCACCGACGAACGCGCCCTGCACCCGCACCGGCTTGCCCGCGCCCATCGGCAGGTAGAGGCCGTCGCCCATGCCGATCAGCTTCTCCGCGCCCGGCTGGTCCAGGATGACCCGCGAGTCCGTCAGCGACGAGGTCGCGAACGCCAGCCGCGACGGCACGTTCGTCTTGATCAGACCCGTCACCACGTCGACCGAGGGCCGCTGGGTCGCCAGCACCAGGTGGATACCGGCGGCCCGCGCCTTCTGCGTGATCCGGACGATCGCGTCCTCCACGTCGCGGGGCGCGGTCATCATCAGGTCGGCAAGCTCGTCGACGATCGCCATGATGTACGGGTACGGCCGGTACACCCGCTCGCTGCCCGGCGGCGCGGCGATCTCGCCCGAGCGCACCTTCCGGTTGAAGTCGTCGATGTGCCGCACCCGGTTGACCTGCATGTCCTGGTAGCGCTGCTCCATCTCCTCCACCAGCCAGGCCAGCGCCGCCGCGGCCTTCTTCGGCTGGGTGATGATGGGCGTGATCAGGTGCGGGATGCCCTCGTACGGGGTCAGCTCGACCATCTTCGGGTCGATCAGGATCATCCGGACCTCGTCCGGCGTGGCCCGCGCCAGCAGCGACACGAGCATCGAGTTCACGAAGCTCGACTTGCCCGAACCGGTGGAGCCGGCCACCAGCAGGTGGGGCATCTTGGTCAGGTTCGCGGTGACGAAGTGGCCCTCGATGTCCTTGCCCAGCCCGATGACCATCGGGTGGGCGTCGTTCACCGTGGACGGCGCGCGCAGCACGTCGCCCAGCCGCACCATCTCGCGGTCGCTGTTGGGCACCTCGATGCCGACCGCCGACTTGCCGGGGATCGGCGCGAGCAGCCGCACGTTGTCCGTCGCCACCGCGTAGGCGATGTTCTTGGTCAGCGCGGTGATCTTCTCGACCTTCACGCCGGGGCCCAGCTCGACCTCGTACCGGGTGACCGTCGGCCCCCGGGTGAACCCGGTGACCTGGGCGTCGATGGAGAACTGCTCCAGCACGCCGGTGATGGCCTCGATCATCTGGTCGTTGGCCCGGCTGCGGGCCTTCGGCGCGTCGCCGTCCTTGAGGATGGTCGGCGGCGGCAGCCGGTAGTCCCCCTCCACCGCGCGCACCACCAGCGGCGCGGTCTTCGCGGGCGTCGCCTCGGGTTCGGCCTTCGCCCTGACCTTCGGCACGGCCCTGGGCGCGACCGGCGGGGGCGGCGGCTCCTCCTCGTCCAGCGGCAGCTCGGGCTGCTCGTCGGGCTCCTCCACCGCGGCGCGCCTGCCGCGCGGGGCGCGGCGCGGCCTGGCGGGCTTCTCCTCGACCTCGACGGGCTCCTCGTCCGGCTCCTCGGCGTCGCTGAAGCCCTCGAACGCGGGCTTGTCGGCGCGGCGGTGGTGCAGCAGCCCGGACAGCCGGGCGGGCACCTGCCGGACCGGCACGTGCAGCAGCAACAACAGCCCGTACCCGAAGATCAGCACCAGCACCGGCCCGGCCACCCACGGCGTCAGCCCCTGCGCCAGGAACCCGCCCGACAGGTACCCGAGCGCGCCGCCCGCGTCGCGCCGCGCCAGGGGGTCCGCGGGCAACCCGCCCACGAGGTGGAACATGCCGAGGAACCCGACACCGACCAGGACGCCCCCGAACACCAGCCGGGGTCTCGACTCCGGGTTGGGGTCGGTCCGCATCAGCCCGATGCCGACACCGAGCAGCACCACGGGCACGATCACCGCGGGCCCGCCGACCGAGCTGCGCACGGCCACGTCGACCCACTGCCCCACCGGGCCGCCCGCCTGCCACCACACGCCCGCGGCGGTGATCACGGACAGGACGATCAGCAGCAGCCCCAGCCCGTCGCGGCGGTGCTCCTGGTCGATCTCCTTGCTCCGGACCACGGTCCTCACCACCGTCCCGGTGCCCCGACTGAGCCAGCCCCAGAGCATCCCGAACGCGCCGCCGGGTGGCCCGGACCGGCGGACCGGCCGCTTGCCGCCCGCCCTGGAGCCGCTGCCGCCCGAGGCCCGACCGGCACCGGCCCGACCGGCGCCGGACTTCGCGCCACCGGCCCGCGAACCGGACCGCGCGCCGCCCGAGCGGGACGTGCCGGCGCTGGGCTTCGACCCGGAGGATCTGCTGCGGGTCGTGCCCTTGCGCGAGGTTCCCGTTCGGCCGGCCATGGTGTGTACGGTAGTCCCTCAAGCCCCAACCGCCCCAGCAGTCACGCGAGGCGGGGTGTGTGCTGCCCGACGACCATGGTTGCCCGGAACCCGGTGCGCGGGCACGTCGACACGCCGTAGCCTGCCCGCTGTGCCCACACCACTGCTGTGGCGCGTGCTGACCGCCGTCGACGAGGCGATCGTCGGTCTCAGCGGACGACTCGACGTCACCGGCGACATCCCGGCGGACCTGAGGGGCCGTCCCCTGCTGCTCGCGTCCAACCACATCGGCAACCTCGACCCGTTCGTCCTCGTCGCCGCGTGCCGCCGGATCGGCGTCGCACCGCGCTTCCTGCTGGCGGGCGGGCTGCTCGACGCGCCCGTCCTGGGACCGGCGCTGCGGGCCTCCGGTCACCTGCGGGTGGACCGCGCCTCGACGAACGTCGGCGAGGCGTACCACCGCATGGAGGAGGCGCTGCGGCACGACGGCGACCCGATCGCCCTGTACCCGGAGGGCCGGATCAGCCTCGACCCCGGCCTGTGGCCGGAGCGGGGCAAGACGGGGGCGGCACGGCTGGCGCTCGGCTGCGGCGTGCCGGTCGTCCCGATCAGCCAGTGGGGCGCGCACGAGGCCGTGTACTGGGGCAACACGCGCGTCAGGAACTGGGACGACGCCAAGCCCTACCTGACGTCCTACGCGCGCGGGCTGCGCCGACGACCCACCTTCAAGGTCCACTTCGGCAAGCCCGTGGACCTGGCCGACCTGGAGGAGGGCGGTCCCGGCCACGCGCGCCGCGCCCACGAGCGGATCATGCGGGCGATCACCGAGGGCCTGGTGCCGCTGCGGGTCGACGAGCCGGACCTGCCCAGGTTCCACGACCCGACGAGGCCCACCACCGGCACCAGCCCCTGGCGACCGTGAGCGGGCTCGCACCCGTGGGCGGGGCCGGCGGGCTCGGTCGCGGCACGTCCCTCGCCGTCCTGTCCTCGATCGCGTTCGGCACCTCGGGGGTGCTGGCGAAACCGGTGATGGCGGCGGGCGCGGCACCCGCCCAGGTCACCAGCGCCCGCATCGCCCTCGCGGCGGTGGTGCTGCTCGTCGGCACCGCCGTGCTGCGCCCCCGCGCCCTGCGGTTCGCCGCGGGGGGTTCGGGACCGCGCGGGTGGGCGTTGCCGCTGGGCTACGGCCTGTTCGCGGTCGTCGGCGCGCCGCTGCTGTTCTTCGTGTCGGCGTCGCGCATCCCGGTCGGCATCGCGATGCTGCTCCAGTTCACCGCGCCGGTCCTGGTGGCGCTGTGGGTGCGCCTGGTGCGCCGCGCGGTGCTGCCGACCGCCGCGTGGTGGGGCACGGCGATCGCGGTCGTCGGCCTGGCGGTGGTCGGCGAGGTGTGGCGGGCACCCCGCCTGGACACCGTCGGCGTGGTGGCCGCCCTCGCCTCGGCCGTGTGCCTGGCGGCGTACTACCTGCTGGGCGAACGCGCGGCGGGCCGGGCCGACCCGTTCGGCGTGACGGCGGTCGGGATGCTGTTCGGCGCGGTGGTCCTGGCCGTGCTCAGCCCGCCGTGGCTGATCCCGGTGGGCGTGCCGACGGAGCTGGGCCCGTCCTGGCTCCTGCTGGCGGTGATGGCCCTGTTCTCCACCGTGGTGGCCTACCTGGCCGGAATCCTCTCGCTGCGCCACCTGCCGTCGGCGGTGGCGAGCGTGATCGGACTGCTGGAGGTCGTGGTGTCGGCCGCCCTGGCGTGGTGGCTGCTGGGCGAGGAGCTGACCGCCGTGCAGGTGGCCGGCGCGGTGGTGCTGCTGACCGGGGCGGCCGTGGTGCGGGTGGCGAGCGCCCCGGGGAACAGCCCCAGGACGCCCGGACGCGCCGAAGCTCCCGGTGAGCGCGGGCGCTCGTCGGACAGCGCCTCACCAGGAGTCGGATGATCGGTCGCGGTGTCAGAGCCTGGCGAGGAACGCCCGCCAGGCGTCGGGGGTGAAGGCCAACTGCGGCGTGGTGTTCTTGGAGTCCCTGACGCCCACGGCTTCGGACGCGAACGCCACTTGAACGCAGTTTGTGCCCACTCCCTCGCTGAAACGGCTCTTACGCCACCTCACCCTCGGTCGCAAACTTTGCCTCCCGCAGTCGGTCGTAGCGGTCCGCCCACTCGGCGAACACCGACCGCGATTGTTCCTCACTCAACGCCACCCGCGCGAGGTCATTACAGCTCCGCTGGAACGCCTTGGTCGACTCGAAGGTGTCCAGGAACAGCGACACCGGACCGCACTCGACGTAGGTGACGGGGAAGTGGTCAGCGAAGGTCATGTAGGTGAAGGGCGAGTTCAGCGAACGCGGCAGCGTGGTGGTGAACGGGATGAGCCGCACCCCGCCCCGGAACAGCAGTTGCAGCATCTGCTCGTACATCACCTGCGGCCCACCGACCACGCGGTGCAACGCGGCCTCGTAGAGGTAGAAGCGGCCCCTGGGGCCAAGTGGTCGGTCGAAGACCTTCTGGCGCGCCATGCGGGTGGCCACAGCGGATTCAGCACCTTCCGCGTCACCCATCAGCGCTCGGGCGTAGTCCGCCGTCTGGAGCAGGCCCGGGATGACGAAGCCCTCGTAGCCGCAGATCGTCTTGGCCATCTGCTCGTGCAGGATCAGCATCCGCAGGCTGTCGGGCATCGCGACACCGTGCGGTCGCACGTAGTGGCCGCTGGGCTCCTCGTGGGCCAGCGCCATGATGTGCTCGTACATCTCCGGCTCGGCGCGGACGTGCCCGACCAACCGCGCTATGTCGTCGGTGCTCGCGTTGCGCGTTCCAGTCTCCAATTTGGACAGTTTGCCCGCCGACCACCCCAATTCCGCCAACAGGGTGTTGGTCTTGAGCTGCGCCCGGTACCGGGCCCGGCGCAGCGCATCCCCGAGTTCGCGACTGAGCGCGTTGGACGTCCTGGTCTCCATGCGGGCAAGCTAGAGCGCCTTGACCAGCGGTTTCCACTCAACTCGGCCGATTCCACCCCAACGATCCACCCGGTACCAGCGGTCCAGCGGTAGTCGGATCGGGTGGGCGAGCGGTAGCTTCGGGCGATCGAGAGGCCGGGCGGGGCACCACGGCGATGTTGTTGCCGCGCAACGGCGAGCACGCGGACCCCGCTGGGTGCGCCCCGGCCGCCTCGCGGTGCGGAGACGACAGGAGGACCGCTTCGCGATGGCCGACGAGACGCTGATCGAACTCATGCGGAAGCTCATGCCGCACCACCCGGACCTGCTCGACATCAGGGACCTGATTGCGGCCGGCTACACCCCGGCGCAGATCCGCTCGCTCAAGGGCCTGGACGGGAACCGGACCCTCGCGGAAATGCTGGCCGAGGGACCGGCCGGCCCGTCCCAGTGGTGACGCGGTCTCCCGGTCCACCTCCCCCTGGACGGCGGACCGGGAGACCGAGGGTCAGATCGTGAAAGCGGGGGTCTGGAGTTCGGGGAATTCGGTGATGACGCCGTCGGGCCATTCGACGTAACCGATCGCGGCCGTCAGGTAGCTCGCCCGGATGTAGGGGGACACGGAGGAGACCGTGTTGACCTGGATCGTGGAGGTGTCGTAGTCGGTCACGAGGTTCACCAGCGCGTTGTTGCGGACGACGCCGACGAAGATCTCCAGCTGGGGCATGACGTGGGAGCAGTTCAGCCACCCCGCGCCCTGGACGCCGCCGCCCGAGCCGCCGTACCAGCGGAGGGGGTTGCTCACCGTCAGCGTGCAGGACCAGGCGCCCCGGGTGATGGTGTTGGCGGCCTGCGCGGAGACGTCCGAGGCCGCGAGCCGCACGGCCGACTTGGTGACGACCGACCGCGGCCCGTCGGTCCCCGCCTGCGCGACCGGACCGAGCGCCACCACCGCCGAAGCCGCCAGCACGAACGCGGCCACCCTCGCCAGGAGGGCAGCCGGTCTCCGCTCAAGGATTCTTCCCATGGATTTCCTCACCATTCCTGATCCGCCGATGGAGAACCGAGCGCCAACACTATGGACGGGCCGGTTCCCGGTAAATGCGGCGATCGAGTGCCGACCGTTCGGTTGGCGACCAGAAGGAAAAACCGGATCATCCGTACGTCATGCCGCAGGCCGCCGATGCGCGGAAGACAGCCGACCGGGCACGCACAACTGCGGCCTGCCGAAACCTTGCGCGCCCGTCCGCAGATCAAGGAAGCCGGACCCGTTCAGCCCTAAGACGTAACCTGGCCCCCCGCAGGAGCCCCACACAGTGGACGGACGGTGGTGATGACGCCACGAACGGATTAATTTCCGAAAAGTCCATACCCCATACCGGTCAACCCGCCTTCGACGGAACAGATACACCCTCGATCGGTGCTAGCGTTTATGCCTGAATTTGTCGCACCTCGGAGCGATCACCGGTCGACCACGGACCGAGGATCCCTTCCCACGTTGCCTCGGCGACAGCTGATTCCTGGCGGACATACCCGATGCCTGACCTCTTCGACCGCGCCCGCAGCGAACCGATGACCCTGGAGGAGTACAGCGCCGATTTCCGCCGGAGGAGGCGGGACCCGAACGGCGCCGGGGAGGCGTGGAAGCTGGAACGGCGCCAGTTCTTCAGCGACCCGGACGACCCGCCGTGGGTGGCGTTCTCCCGGGGGCGATGGCACGAGTCGCTCCGGCTGATGGAGGGGACCCGGTCGACCTACCGGGAGTACTACGAGGAAACGCGGGCCCAGGGCGTCACCCACTACCGGGTGCGGGTCGTGGAAGAACCGGTGCAACCGTACGTCCAGTGGGAGTTCCACTACCTGATGATCCCCGCCGGCGCCGGCGAGAGGATCCGCGTGCTGAGGTCCGACCGCGTCGAGGAGCACGAGCGGGACGGGCCGCTGCCCGAGATCATCGCCACCGGCACGGGCGCGGTGTACGAGGTGCTCTACTCGCCGGACGGGCGGCCGACCGGCGCCCGGCGCACCACCGACGCCGAGTCGGGTCGCCGGTGCGCCGAACTGGTCAAAGCCCTGTACGCGGCCGGCGAGGACCTGGAAACGTACTTCGAACGCGAGATCGAGCACCTCGACCCCCCGCGGCTGGAAGCGCGTTGACGCACCGGGATAACGGGCACGGCCGTCCGCCGGACGACAGCGCCACCCGCTCCGAGGTGTCGGGGTCGGCGAGCGAGACCGTGCAGGCCAGGGACGTCCACGGGGGCGTCCACTTCCACGGCGCCGATCAGCGGCGGTGGGCCGTCCAGCCGCGGCAGCTCCCCGCGGACGTCCGGGGTTTCGTGAACCGGACCGCCGAACTGGAGCGGCTCGACCGGATCCTGCTCGGGGACGCGAGCCAACCGTCCACCATCAGGCTCGCGGTCATCGCCGGGACCGCCGGCGTGGGCAAGACCTCCCTCGCCGTCCACTGGGCGCACCGGGTCCGCAAGGACTTCCCCGACGGCCGGCTCTACGTGAACATGCGGGGGTACGACCCGGGACCGCCGGTGGACGCGACCCAGGCGCTGGAGCACTTACTCAGGGCGCTCGACGTCCCGCGCGGCGCCGTCCCGGTGGACCTGGAGGCGAAGGCGTCCCTCTACCGCTCCCTGCTGGCGGACCGGCGGGTCCTCGTCCTGCTCGACAACGTCGCCACCGCCGCCCAGGCCAGGCCCCTCCTGCCGGGCACCTCCGAGTGCCTGACCGTCATCACCAGCCGGAGCCGGCTCTCCAGCCTGGTCTTCCGCAACGGAGCGCACCGCCTCACCCTGGACATGCTCACGGAGTCCGAGGCCGTGGCGCTGCTGCGCGACGTGACCGCCGACTACCGCGCGGACGACGACCCGGACCAGCTGGCCGAACTGGCGCGGCTGTGCGGGCGCTTGCCGCTGGCGCTGCGGATCGCCGCGGAGAGAGCCGCCCGGGAACCCGTGGTGCCGCTGGACGAGCTGGCCGGGGAACTCCGCGACGAGTCCGGTCTGTGGGGTGCGCTGGCCGGTGACGACGACGACGCCGACGCGGTGCGGAGCGTCTTCGCGTGGTCGTACCGCGCGCTCACCGGCAGCTCGGCGCGGTCATTCCGCCTGCTGGGCCTCCACCCCGGGGGCACGTTCAGCGCGGCCGCCGCGGCGGCCCTCCTGGGCACCGGCGCGGGCGAGGCCCGCCGCGTCCTGGACGTCCTGGCCGGGGCGCACCTGCTCGAACAGGTCGCGCCGGGGAGGTACCAGTTCCACGACCTCCTGAAGTTCTACGCCAACGACCAGGCCCGCGCGGAGGAGACCGACCGGGAGCGGGTGCGGGTCCTGCGCCGGGTCGTGGCATGGTACCTGCGCGGCGCCGACGCGCTCCAGGCGGCGCTCAACCCCCTGTCACCGCGCGTTCCGCTCCCCCCGGACGAGGAGCCCGGCGTCGGGTCCCCGGTGTTCGCCGGGGTCGAGGAGGCCAACGACTGGTACGCGCTGGAACGCCCGAACCTCGTGGCGGCGGTGCGGGCGGCGGCCGACGCCGGGCTCCACGGGCACGCCTGGCGACTCGCCGCCGTCCTGCACCACGTCCAGCGGGTCCTGGGGCCGGTGGACGACTGGCGGGTCACCACCGGGATCGGGCTGGACGCGGCCCGCCGGGAGGGCGACCCGGGCGCGGAGGCGGAACTGCTGGAGAGCATGGCCACGGTGTGCGTGCAGACCCGCCGACTCACCGACGGCGCGCGGTACTTCGCCAGGTGCCTGGAACTCCGCCGCGGAACCGGCGACCGGCTGGGCGAGGCAGCGGTCCTCAACGGCCTGGGCCGGCTGCACCTGCTCAGGCGGGACCTGGTGGAGGCCGACCGGCTGTTCGACGGGTGCCTGGCCATCGCCCGTGAACTGGACGACCCGCTCTGGCAGGCCATCGCCCGGGGGAACCTCGGCGTGGTCCGCCACCAGCTGGGGAACGACGTCGCCGCCGTCGAACTCGCGCTGCGGAACCTGGAGTTCCACGAGGCCGTCGGCAACCCCCTCGGCCGCGGCGACGCCCTGCACGCGTTGGCCAGGTCGTACCGGGGGCTCGGCAGGCACCCGGAGGCCCTGGAGGCCATCAGCCGGGCGGTGGAGATCGCCCGGGAGAACGGCAACCCGGTGTGGGAGGCGTACTGGTTGGTCGAGCACGGGCACGTCCAGCGCTCGGTGGGCCGGGTCGTCGACTCCCTGGCCTCCTACCAGCGGGCGGCCGTCCTCCACCGCCGGCACGGGGACCGGGGCCGCGAGGCCGAGGCTCTGGACGGGACCGGGCTCGCGTACCGCGAACTCGAACGGCACGAGGACTCGGCCGATTTCCACCGGCTCGCCGTCGCCGTCCACCGGGAGACCGGGGACCGGTGGCTGCTCGGCGTGGCGCTGGAGCACCTCGCCGCCTCGGTCGACCTGCTGGGTGACGCCGACCTGGCCCGGCGCTACCGGGAGGAGGGCCTGACCACCACCGCCGGCTTCGACGACCCGCGGGCCGAGGCGCTGCGGCGGCGGCTGCGCGACGCGCTCACTCCGCCCTGACGCGGGTCACGGGTGACACGCGGGCACGGGGTGGCGCGGGCACGGCTGATCCAGGCACAGGCGATCAGGCCACAGGTGACCCGCCCAAGGGCCCGGTGGGTGCGCTCGCCCACCCGGACCGAGCACACCCACCGTTCCCGAACTCAGTTCACCGGGATGATGGTCGGCACGATCATCGGCCGGCGCCGATAGGTCTCGGCCACCCAGCGGCCCACCACGCGCCGCACGGCCTGGGCGATCCGGTGCGAGTCCGTGATGCCCTCCGCCTCGGTCCGCGACAGCTCCATCTCCACCAGCGAGACCGCCTGGTCCAACGCCTTCGGGTCGTCGGAGAACCCGCGCCCCGACACCGTCGGCGGCGCCACCGCGCGGCCGGTGGAGGAGTCCACCGCCACCGTGATCGCGATGAACCCGCCCTCGCCCAGCACCAGCCGGTCGGACAGGGTCGACTCGCCCACGTCGCCCACGGACAGCCCGTCGACGTACACGTGACCCACCTCGACCCGGCCGGAGACCGCCGCCTTGCCGTCGACCAGGTCGACCACCACGCCGTCCTCCGCGATGACGACCCGCTCCTCCACCACGCCCGTGGCCACGGCCAGCGCCGCGTTCGCGCGCAGGTGCCGCCACTCGCCGTGCACCGGCATCACGTTCGACGGGCGCACCGCGTTGTAGAGGAACAGCAGCTCGCCGGCCGGCGAGTGGCCGGACACGTGCACCTTGGCGTTGCCCTGGTGCACGACCGTGGCACCCAGCCGGGACAGGCCGTTGACCACGCCGAACACCGCGTTCTCGTTGCCCGGGATCAGCGACGAGGCCAGCACGATCGTGTCGCCGGCCTTGATCGAGATCTGCCGGTGCTCGCCGCGCGCCATGCGCGACAGCGCGGACAGCGGCTCGCCCTGCGAACCCGTGGACACGAACAGCACCTGGTCCTCGGGCAGGTCCATGGCCTCGTTGAGGTCGACGAACAGGCCGTCCGGCACGTGCAGGAAGCCCAACTCGGCCGCGATGCCCATGTTGCGCACCATGGACCGACCGACCAGCGCCACCCGCCGCCCGTACTGCCCGGCCACGTCCAGCACCTGCTGCACGCGGTGCACGTGGGAGGCGAAGCACGCCACGATCACCCGCTGGTTGGCCTTGCGGATGACGTTCTCCAGCACCGGGCCGATCTCGCGCTCCGGCGCCACGAACCCGGGCACCTCGGCGTTGGTCGAGTCCACCAGGAACAGGTCGACGCCCTCGTCACCCAGCCGCGAGAAGCCGGCCAGGTCGGTGAGCCGACCGTCCAGGGGCAGCTGGTCGAGCTTGATGTCCCCGGTGTGCAGCACCAGCCCGGCGGAGGTGCGGACGGCGACCGCCACCGCGTCCGGGATGGAGTGGTTGACCGCGAAGAACTCCAGCTCGTACGGGCCGAACGCGCGCCGCTCGCCGTCGCTGATCTCGACCAGGCGGGGCGTCTGCCGGTGCTCCTTGCACTTGGCCGCGAGCAGCGCCAGCGTGAACCGCGACCCCACCACGGGGACGTCCGGGCGCAGCTTGAGCAGGAACGGCACCGCGCCGATGTGGTCCTCGTGCCCGTGGGTCAGGACCAGCGCCTCGATGTCCTCCAGCCGGTCCTCGATCGCCCGGAAGTCGGGCAGGATCAGGTCCACGCCGGGTTGGTCGTCCTCGGGGAAGAGCACACCGCAGTCCACGACGAGCAGCCGGCCGGCGTGCTCGAACACGGTCATGTTGCGGCCGACCTCGCCGATGCCGCCCAGTGCGACGACGCGCAGACCTCCGTCGGGCAGTGCGGGCGGGGGTGAGCTCGGGTTGATCACGCGTTGACTCCCAGTTCGGCCTCGACGGCCTCGATGTCCTCGTCCGATGCGGGCAGCAGGGGCAGCCTCGGGCTACCCACGTCGAGGCCGCGCAACCTCAGCGCGGCCTTGGCGTAGGTGACCCCGGGCATCCGGTTGAACGGGCGCAGCAGCGCCAGCAGGTCGTGGTGGATCGAGGTGGCGCGCTTCACGTCGCCCGCCTCGAACGCGTCGACCAGGTCGCGCAGCCGGTCGCCGGCGAAGTGCGAGATGACGCTGACGACGCCCACCGCGCCCACCGCCAGCCACGGCAGGTTCAGCGGGTCGTCGCCGGAGTAGTAGGCCAGGTCCGTGCCGGCGATGACCCTGCTGCCCGCCGGCAGGTCGCCCTTGGCGTCCTTGACCGCGACCACGCGCGGGTGCTCGGCCAGCCGGAACAGGGTGTCGACCTCGATGGGGACGACCGAGCGCGGCGGGATGTCGTAGAGCATCACCGGCAGGTCGACCGCGTCGGCCACGGTGGTGAAGTGCGCGAGCAGGCCCTCCTGCGTCGGCCGCGAGTAGTACGGCGTGACCAGCAACAGGCCGTGCGCGCCCGCGTCCTGGGCCTGCCGGGACAGGCGGACGCTGTGCGCGGTGTCGTAGGTGCCGGTGCCGGCCACCACGGTGGCGCGGTCGCCGACCGCCTCGACCACGGCGCGGACCAGGTCGGCCTTCTCCGCGTCGCCGGTGGTCGGGCTCTCGCCGGTGGTGCCGTTGACCACGAGGCCGTCGCTGCCGGAGCCGATCAGGTGCTCGGCCAACTGCTGGGCCTTGTCGAGGTCCACCGCGCCCTGGGCGTCGAACGGGGTGACCATGGCGGTGAGCACGCGACCGAACGGGCGGCCGGGCGAGGCGGTAGGACTGGCGGTCATATGTGGAAATCTACCGCGTCACCCTCGGCAACCTGCGACTACACACCCCGGTCGAGGTCCCGGACCAGGCGGACGTCCGACTCCGAGCCGTCGTACTCCACGCGCGCGGCGTCGCGGCCGAAGGCGTGCATCAGCAGTTCCGTGACCTGGCCGGTCAGCACCACGGGGTTCGCGCCCGGCTTCGCCGTGGTCGATCGACCGTCCGGGCGACGCAGCACCACCCCGACGGGTGATTTCCGGTAGGCGAGCCGCGCCATGCCGGCCAGTCGTCGCCACAGCACGTCGTCACGCACTGGATCGGGTGAACGCGGTTCCCAGTCCGGTCGGGCCCGGCGCACGTCCTCGTGGTGCACGAAGTACTCCACCGCGTTGGCCAGGTCGCCCGCCAGGGACACCGGGGACAGCCGGGACGGGGTGCGCACCAGGCCGACCAGCTCGGGCCACGGCTTGGCCGCGTAGGAGTCCTGGACGCGCTGCGTGTGCCCGGCCAGCGGCTTGAACAGCACGCCGACCGCCGCGTCCGGGCGGCGTTCGCGCAGCACCAGGTGCGCGGCCAGGTCGCGGGTGCGCCACCCCTCGCACAGCGTCGGCGCGTCGGGACCCACCTGTTCGAACAGTTCGGTCAGCAACCTGCGTTCGTCGTCCGCGACACCCATGCCGCCCAACCTACCTACTCGACGGACACCTGGTCGGTCAGCTCCGTCCGGTCCTTGTTCCACAGCACGCAGCCGACCTCGCGGGTGCCCTCGTCGGACTTGTTCGGGTCCTCGCGCCACTCGCCCCGCGTCGGCACGAGGGCGGCGTAGGCGAGCCGGTCCTCCTTGCCCTCCAGCGGCACCACGTCGGAGACGAAGTGGAGGGTGCAGAAGTCCTCGGCGTAGTCGCGCAGCCAGTCCTGGCCCGGGTAGGCGCGCTTGCCCGAGGAGCCGAACGGGCTGCCGGAGGCGAAGAACTCGACCCGGTGGTCCTTCTCGCAGTCCGCGTAGTTGACCGTGGTGTTGGGCTCCAGGTGGTTGTCGCCGCACCGGCTGCTGCTGACCTTGAGCTGGCTCGACGACATCGAGCCGCCGGGGCCGAAGAAGATCGTCGGGGCCATGGCGGCGGGTGGGGGGTCGGTGAAGATCCAGCGGCCCAGGAACACGCCCGCGACCAGCAGCGCGACCGACGCGAGCACGCCGCCGGTGATCAGCGCGGGCTTGAGCCAGGTCTTCTTCGGCCGCGTGACCTGCGTGTACCGGGCGGTGTGCGGCGGTGCGCCGAAGCCCGTGGGCGGGGTGGGCTGGGCGACGGCCCGTTCGAGCATGGCGCGGGCCTGCGGGCCGGTGAGCCGGGCGTTCGGGTCGGGCATCAGCAGGCCGGTGATCACCGCGCCGAGCGCGCCGTGGGCCCTGGTCAGGCGCGGCGGCTCGTTCATGATCGCGTGGAGGGTGGAGGCGGTGGACGACCGCTCGTAGGGGCTCACGCCCTCCACCGCGTAGGCCAGGGTGGCGCCCAGCGCCCACAGGTCGGAGGCCGGTGACGCCTCGTGGCCGTGGATGCGCTCCGGCGACATGTAGGCGGGCGAGCCGATGAGGCTGCCGCTGGTGGTCAGGCGCGGGTCGTCGACGGCCTGGGCGATGCCGAAGTCGGTGAGCTTGACCCGGCCGTTGCCGGTGACCATGAGGTTGCCCGGCTTGACGTCGCGGTGCACGACGCCCGCCTGGTGGGCGGATTCGAGGGCGGTCAGCGCCTGGACCGCCATGGAGGTCACCCGGTCCGGCGGCATCGGGCCGTGCCTGCCGATGAGCTCGGACAGCGTGGCGGCCTCGACCAGCTCCATCACGATGTAGGTCATGCCGCCCTCGACCACCACGTCGAACACGGTGACCACGGCGGGGTCGTTGAGCCGGCCCGCGGTGCGCGCCTCGCGGAGCACCCGCTCCTCCAGCACCCGGCGCTCCTCGTGCGCGATGCCGTCGGGGAGGTGCAGCTCCTTGATCGCGACCTGGCGGCCGATCACGGTGTCCTGGGCGCGCCAGACCACGCCCATGCCGCCGCGCCCCAGCTCGGCGAGCAGGGTGTAGCGCCCCGCGATGACGCGCGGCTGCACGCTCTGTGGACTGTTCAACGCGACTCCTCGACACCGGCCCCGGATCGGGCGGAACGGTAACCCAGACCGCGAGCGGCCCGATCCGGTTTCACGGTTTCGTGACCTCGTGCCCCGAGTCGCGCAGCGCCTGCACGGCCCGACCGAGGTCGGTGGCCTTCACCAGCAGGTGGTCGGTGTCGTACGTGGACAGTGCGAAGAGGCTCACACCGGCCGCGGCCAGCTCGCCGGACAGCGCGGCCATGATGCCGGTGAGGGTGAACTCCAGCGGGCCGCGGACGGTCAGCAGGCGCCAGCCGGGCTGCGTCGTGGCCCCGATGCCGGTGTCCGTGCCGGTGCCGGTGTCGGCTCCGGTGTCGACGCCCGGGGCGTGGTCGCTCGGGCACACGATCGACAGCTCGTCGGGGGTGCGGGTGACGCTGACCAGGCCGGGGAGGTCGAGCAGTCCGGCCGGGACGGGCGCGTCCGCGGGCAGCCGGGAGATCGTGTACTCGCCCGGCCGCACGTCGACGACGAGCCGCCTCATCCTTCGGTGACCAGCGGGCTGGAGGCGACCTCGGTGCCGTCGGGCAGGGTCGAGATCGCGAAGTCCGCGAACGCGTTGGCCGCCGCCTTCTGGAGCTGGCGCAGGCACTCCACGGCGAGGGCGCGGATCTCCACGTCCGCGTGCTCGGTGGCGCGCATGGCGATGAAGTGGCGCCAGGCGCGGTAGTTGCCGGTGACCACGATGCGGGTCTCGGTGGCGTTGGGCAGGATCGCGCGGGCGGCCTGGCGGGCCTGCTTGCGGCGCAGGGTGGCGCTCGGGGCGTCCTGGAACTTGGTTTCGAGGCCCTTGAGCAGGTCGTTGTAGGCGTCGACGCTCGCCTGGGCGGCCTTCAGGAACAGCTCGTGCAGCTCGGGGTCGTTCGCGATGACGTCCGGCTCGACCATGGCGGCGTCGCGCTCGGGGACGTAGCGCTGGGAGAGCTGGCTGTAGGAGAAGTGGCGGTGCCGGATCAGCTCGTGGGTGAGCGAGCGGGAGATGCCGGTCAGGTAGAAGCTGACCGAGCCGTGCTCCAGCACGGACAGGTGGCCGACCTCCAGGATGTGCTCCAGGTAGCCCGCGTTGGTGGCCGTGGCCGGGTTGGGCTTGCCCCAGGACTGGTAGCAGGCGCGGCCCGCGAACTCCGCGAGCGCCTCGCCGCCGTCGGCGTCGGTGGACCACGGGACGTCCGCCGGGGGGAAGAACTCCGTCTTCGCGATCAACTGCACCTTCGGCGACGCGGTCTGAGCCATGCCCGAACCCTAACCGACCTCGTCCTGGCCCTTGAGCGTCCCCGCTGACATCACCGACGACAGCAAGCTTGACACCACTTTCCTTGACAGGCGTCACCGATGACGCCATGGTGGTGTCATGGATCTGTCGCCGTACATCGCAGCACTGCGCGAGGACCTCGCCACCGCCGCCTCCGCCGGGGACGACAGCACCCGGCGCACCGCCGCCCTGCTGTCCGCCGCGCTGGAGCCGGCCGCCCGGCTGGCGCTCATGAACGCCCTGTCCGACCTGGCCGCCGAGGTCACCGCCGCCCTCGACGGGACGGTGGTGGACGTGCGGCTCGACGGTCGTGACGTGCAGGTGGTCGTCACCGGCGCCCCCGGTCACGCCCCGGAGCCGGAGCCGGAACCGCAGGAGGTCCCCCGGCCCACCGCCGGTGACGCCACGCGCATCACCCTGCGCCTGCTCGACGAGCTGAAGTCCAAGGCGGAGCAGGCCGCGGCGGCGCAGGGCATGTCGCTGAACACGTTCGTGGCCCAGGCCGTGCAGGGGGCGGTCGGCGGGCGGCGCGGTCACCACAAGGGGTGGTCGGCGTCGTCGTCGCATTCTTCGAAGGACCCGCAGGGCGGCTCGTCGTCGCGCGTGCGCGGTTGGGTACAGGGCTGAGGGGGAGGACCGTGGAGTCCGACGTGGTGCGGCAACAGGGGTTCGACGCCGAGGGCGTGGTGGAGATCGACGTGGCGCTGCTGGCCGGCCGGGTGCGGGTGCACCTGGTGGACGAGCCGGGCGTGCACGTGGAGGTCCGGCAGGAGGAGGCGCCGGGCGAGTCCTGGACGGCGGGCTTGTCCAACCTGCTGACCTGGGTGAACGACCAGTTCGGGGACCGGGCGCAGCCGGCCGGTCCGGGTGAGGCGGTGCGCGACGCGCGGGTGGAGTTCGCGGACGGCAGGCTCACCGTGCGCTCGTCCCAGGCGCTGCCGCTGCGCGCGGCGCCGCTCGGCGTGGTCGTGCGGGCGCCGCACGGGTCGCACGTGAGGGCCAAGCTGGGCTCGGCGGACCTGACGGTCCTCGGGTCCGCGGGCAAGCTGGAGATCCGGACCGACAGCGGCGACGTGACCGCGGACCAGGTCGGGGCACGCGCCAAGGTGGACTCGCGGGCGGGCAAGGTGCGGCTGGGCCCGGTGCTGGGCGGGCTGAACGTGAAGACCGGCAGCGGCGACATCGAGGTGTCGTCGATCGGCGGGAACGCGGTCCTCTACACCGGCACCGGCCACGTGTGGCTGGGTGCGGTCGAGGACGACGTGCAGGTGCGCACGGGCAGCGGTGACGTGACGGTCGCGGACGCGGCCTCCGGTCGGCTCCAGATGGGCACCGGGGCGGGCGACGTGCGCGTGGGCGTTCGTCCGGGGGTGGCGGCGGAGGTCGACCTGGCGTCCACCTCGGGGACGGCGCGGTCGGAGCTGGAGGTGTCGGCCACGCCGCCGGAGCAGGGTCCGAACCTCTTCATCACCGGCCGGACCGGCACCGGCACCGCCCTGGTGACCACGGCGACGACGGCGTAGGCGGGACGCGGTTCGGGCGGGGGCGGGCGGCCGCGCTTTCAGGAGTAGCGCTGCCGCCAGCCGGTTTCCGGGCCGTAGTCGCCGTGCAGGCGTTCGGACCGGGTGAACTCGA
Organism: Saccharothrix lopnurensis; assembly: GCF_042658445.1. Lineage (NCBI taxonomy): Bacteria > Bacillati > Actinomycetota > Actinomycetes > Pseudonocardiales > Pseudonocardiaceae > Saccharothrix > Saccharothrix lopnurensis. Next base: position 72,431 of record NZ_JBHSQO010000029.1, read on the forward strand.
AGGCCAGGTCGTCGGCCAGTTCGAGGACGGTGCCCCGGCCCTCCAGCCGGAACACCAGCTCGGGCGGCAGCGCGGTCTCGCCGTGCCGGGCTCCGACGAGCTGGCCGCAGACGGCGCCGGTGGCGGCGGTGCCGCCGGGGTGGGTGACGGCGATCGACAGCGCGTCGAGCACGTCCTGCGGGCCGGGGGCGGTGAGTGCGGCGCAGACCGCGATGGCGAGCGCCTCCTCGGCCACGCGGCCGGTGCCCAGTGCTCCAGCGGCCACCGCGTTCGCCACGTGCGCCAGGTGCACCGCGTCTGCCGGGCCCGCCACGCCCGCTGCGACCGCCGCGCCTGCCATGCCGACCGCGCCCGCTGCGCCTGGCAGGCCCGCTGTGTCTCCCGTGCCTGCCGAGCCCGCTGTGCCTGGCGTGCCCGGCGTGCCTGCCGAGCCCGCTGCGCCTGCCGAGCCCGCCGTGCCCGGCCGGGTGCCGCGAGCGAGTGCCCTGGCCCGGTGCAGCGCGGCGGTGGTCTCCTCATGACCCTCGTGGCCGGCGAGCAGGTCCAGCGCGGCGTCCAGGGCTTCGTCCAGGTCCGCACCTCCCACCAACCGGTGGACGATCGACCCCAGCGCCCCCGCCGCGAGCCGGGCCGTGGGGTGGCCGTGGGTGTACCTGGCGACGTCGGCCGCGGAGGTGAAGAACCAGTGGTCCGGTGCGCCGTCCGGTGGCAGCAGGCCGAGCGGGGCGACCCTCGTGACGGCCCCGCTGCCCTTGGAGTCGTTGTCCGCCCGGTGGCCGTGGCGCGGGCCGGTGCGGCGGTTGGCGGTCAGGGCGGCCGGGGTGGTGCGGCCCGGGTCTCGTCGTTGGTGCAGCCACGGTTGCCGGCCCAGCGGTCCGACCGCGTCGGGGGCAGGTTCGGGTCGCAGCTGGGTGTCCAGCCAGTGGTCGTACGCCTCGTGGACGACCGCGACGGTGAGGCCGATCCCCCGGTCACGGCGGATGCCCGCGCGGATCAGGCCCTGGGCGGTGAACAGCGCCAGCTGGGTGTCGGCGGTGATGGAGCCCGGCGGGAGCGGGCCGTCGGTCGGGTAGTCCCGGACGCCGCCCGTGGCGCGTGCGGCCAGGACGCGGTCGGCGGACCACCGCTCCACGGGCGCGCCGAGCGCGTTGCCGACGGCGCCGCCCAGCAGGCAGCCCCGCACGCTCGACCGGTACCGCTCCGCTGCCGCCCGCGCCGTGGTCACCGGCGCGATGCTACGGCCCTGCCCGGGTGGGGAACCCCGTGGTGGAAATGCGGCACGGGGCGGGGAGCAGGACCGGGATGGCCAGGGCCACCACCGCTGATCGGTGGCGGCTCCGCCAGGCCGTGCCGTGGTGGCGATGCCCGCCACGAGGGGACACCACCACGAGTCACCGCGCCGGGACGACGTCCACCGAGAACACCGCCCGGACGGCCGACGGGCCGCCCGTGACCGCCACCGGGCTCCCCCGGGCCGCGAGGTCGGGGGCCCCGCTCGACCCGAGGGCGTGCCGGAAGCCCAGGACCGGAAGCCCAGGGGCACCACCACCGGCGTCGTGGGCCGGTCACCTTTCGGAGCGCAGCCCCGCCACCAGCAGTTCCACCACCGCCTCGAACACCATCTCGATCGCCGGGTCCGACCAGTCCCCCGCGTGCGCCGGGTCGTGGAAGCGGGCCGTGGCGCTGAAGACCGCCCTGGCCGCCAACCGGGGGTCGCGCGCGGTGAAGTCGCCCGATGCCACACCGTCGGTGATGATCCCGGTCAGGTCGTCGACCATCCCGGCGATGTGGAGGGCGACCACGGAGCTGCTCTCCCCCACCAGCACGGTGAAGGTCGCGAACAGCTCCGGGTCGACCAGCGCCTTCCGGCGCTTCGCGTCGAACAGCTCCGCCAGCCACGAGTGCAGGCGCCGGGGAGGGGGCTCGCGGGAGGTCGCGATCTCCGACAGGCCCGCGTGCGCGCGGTCGAGCCACCGCTGGGTGACCGCCTCGCGCAACGCGAACTTGGTCGGGAAGTGCCGGTAGACGGAGCCGTGGCTCACGCCCAGGGCGCGGGCCACGTCCACGACCGTCGCCTTGGCCGGGCCGTAGCGGCGCAGGACGTCCTCCGTCGCGCTGAGGATGGTCTCTGCGGTCAGGGCGTCCGCCACGGTGGTGCTCCTCGCCGATCGCGGGTGGTGCGTCGATTGTGCGCGATCACCTCTCGCTGTCGAGGTGGGCCATCTGGAGCGCCGCGTAGCGGTCGCCCGCCGCCGCGTCCTCGGGGACGGCCGACTCGATGGCCGCCAGGTCGGCGTCGGTCAGGGTTACCTCCAGCGCGCCCAGCGCCTCGGTCAGGCGGTCGCGGCGGCGGGCGCCGACGAGGGGGACGATGTCCTCGCCCCGGGACAGGACCCAGGCGATGGCCAACTGGGCGACCGAGACGCCCTTGTCGGCGGCGATTCCGCGCAGGGACTCGACCAGGGACAGGTTGTGGTCCAGGTTCTCGCCCTGGAAGCGCGGGGACACCGCCCGGAAGTCCTTGGTCTCGCGCGACGCCGTCCAGTGGCCCGAGATCAGCCCGCGCGACAGCACGCCGTAGGCGGTGACGGCGATGCCCAGTTCGCGCGCGGTCGGCAGGATGTCCTTCTCGATGCCCCGCGTGATCAGGGCGTACTCGATCTGGAGGTCCGCGATCGGGTGCACGGCGTGGGCGCGGCGCAGGGTCTCCGAGCCCACCTCGGACAGCCCGATGTGCCGCACGTGGCCCTTCCGGACCTCCTCGGCGATGGCACCCACGGTCTCCTCGATCGGCACGGCCGGGTCGAGGCGGGCCGGGCGGTAGACATCGACGTGGTCCGTGCCCAGCCTGCGCAGCGTGTAGGCCAGGGAGTTGCGCACCGCCTCGGGCCGCGCGTCGTTGCCGTGCCAGCCACCGTCCGCGTCGCGGAGCGCGCCGAACTTGACGCTGATCAGCACGTCGTCCCGGTTGCGGTCGCGCAGGGCCTGGTTGATCAGCAGCTCGTTGTGCCCCATGCCGTAGAAGTCGCCGGTGTCGAGCAGGTTCACGCCCGCGTCGATCGCCGCGTGGATGGTGGCGATGCTCTCGACCTCGTCCGCCGGGCCGTACAGGTCGGACATGCCCATGCAGCCCAGGCCCAGCGCGGAGACGGCGGGACCGGACGTGCCCAGGTGGCGTTGGGGGATGGCAGTCATGGAACAAGTATCACCCAACAGCTGACAGATGTCATTATCTGTCACCCGATCGATGTCAGCGCGCCACCGCCGCCAGCGTCGGCGCCAGGTCGCCGCGCGGGGCCACGTCCACGCGCTCCAGCCCCAACCAGTCCGCCATCGCCCGCAGCTCGCCGGCCAGCTCCACGGCCACCCGCGCGACGTCCGCCCCCGGCTCCGCGTACGCGGCCTGCACCCGCAGCACCCCCGCCGCCCGGTCCGCCTTCAGGTCCACCCGCCCCACCAGCCGCCCGTCCAGCAGGAACGGGAACACGTAGTAGCCGTGCACGCGCTTGGCCGCCGGCACGTAGATCTCGATCCGGTAGAAGAAGCCGAAGATCCGCTCGGTGCGGGCGCGCTCCCAGATCAGCGGGTCGAACGGGCACAGCAGCGCCCGCCCCACGACCTGCCGGGGCACGCGCGCCGCCACGTGCCGGTACGCGGGCGCCGGCCACCCCCGCACCGCCACCGGCTCCAGCACCCCCGCCTCCACCAGCTCCAGCACGGCCTGCCGGCTGCGCTCGGGCGCGAGCCGGTAGTAGTCGCGCAGGTCCGGCTCGGTCGCCACGCCCAGCGCCGTCGCCGCGCGGGCCACCAGCTCGCGCGCGCCCTCCTCCGGCGACACCCGCCGGGCCAGCACCTCGGCCGGCAGCACGCGCTCGGTCAGGTCGTAGAGCCGCTCGAAGCCGCGCCGCGACCCCGTGGTCAGCACGCCCTCCCCGAACAGGTACTCGCAGACCTGCTTGACCTCGGACCAGTTCCAGCCCCAGTGGTCCCGGCGCCGCGCCACCCCGCCCGCCAGCGCCTTCTCGATCGCGCCCGCCCCGATCGGCCCCAGCTCCCCCACCACCGCGAGGATGTCCTCGACCAGCCGGGGCGAGGAGGCGGCGAGCGCGGTGGTCCCCTTCCACCACCCCTGGCGCTTGGCCCCGGACCGGAACAGCGGCCAGTCCTCCACCGGCACCAGGCTCGCCTCGTGCGCCCAGTACTCCACCAGCATCCGGGGCCGCCGCGCGCTGTGCGCCCACGCCGCCTCGTCGACCAGCGCGGGCGAGTACGGGCCGAGCCTGCTGAACACCGGCGCGTAGTGCGCCCGCACGGCCACGTTGACCGAGTCCAGCTGCAACAACCGCACCCGCGACAGCACCTTCGCCAGGTGCCGCCGGGTGGGCTCACCGGTCGGTCGCGGATCGGCGAAACCCTGCGCGCCCAACGCGATCCGGCGGGCGACGTCTGCGCTCATCGTCTGCACCACCGGATGCTCCCACCCGGGTACGACATCCCGATCACGCCCGGCGCCGCAGCCCCGCGGGCTCCCGGTCCCCGTCCCGCCGGCGGGACGCGCCGGCCCGCTCCGCCCGCACCACCAGCACCACGGCCAGCACCACCAGCAGCCCACCGACCAGCTGGAACGCCCCCACCCGCTCGTCGGCCAGCCACACCCCCAGCAGCACCGCGATCACCGGGTTCACGTACGCGTAGGTCGCCACGGTCGACAGCGGCAACTGCCCCAGCACGTACACGTAGGAGCTGAACGCCAGCAGCGACCCGAACACCACCAGGTACCCCCACGCCGCCCACGACGACGCGGTCACCTCGCCGACCGACAGCCGCTCCCCCGCCAGCAGCCCGGCCACCACCAGCGCCGCCCCACCGGCCAGCATCTCCACCGCCGACAGCGCGAACGGGTTCGCGGGCCCGGTCAGCCGCCCGCTCAGGAACGACCCGAACGCCCAGCCGAACGCCGCCAGCAGCACCACCCACGGCCCCCACCAGGACGACTGGCCCACGTCGTCCAGCAGCAGCACCGCCAGGCCCGCCAACCCGACCAGCACGCCCGCGTACGTCACCGCCGGCGGCCGGTCGCCGGCGAACCGCCGCATCAGCACCACGTACAGCGGCACGGACGCCACCAGCAGCGCGGCCAGCCCCGACGCCACGGACTGCTCGGCCAGCACCACCAACCCGTTGCCCCACGCGGGCAGCAGCAGGCCCAGCAGCACGCCCGTGCCGAACTGCCGCGGCGTCATCCGCATCCCGCCGCGCCAGGCGACCAGCAGCGCCAGCACACCACCCGCGAGGAGGAACCTCGACCCGGCCGACAACAGCGGCGGCATCGACTCGATGGTGAACTTGATGGCCACGTAGGTGGAACCCCACACGACGTAGACGACGCCCAACGCTGCCCAACGCACGTGCAGACGCTGTCACGCGGACCCCCTCGGGATCACGCGGATTTCGGTCCTCGTGCCGCGACACCCCGGCGACGTGCCCGGACGGCCCGGAACGGGCCCCCACTAGGGTGATCACATGGCCGACGCGTCCGTGCGCACCGCGACCCCCGACGACGTCGCGGAGATCGCCCGCATCCACCGGGACACCTGGCGGACCGCCTACCGGGACCTGCTGCCCGAGGAGGTCCTGGCCGGCATCGACGTGGCCGAGACCGCGGGGGCGTGGGCGGGGGTGGTGGCCAACGGCCAGGTGCTGGTGGCCGCCGAGGGCCGCTGGCTGGTCGGGTTCTGCGTGGCCGGCCCGGCGCCCGCGGCGGAGGTCGCCCGCGCGGACGGCTCGCTGCCCGCGGACGCGGACACCACGGCGCTGGTCAGCGTGCTGGTGGAACCGCGCTGGGGACGGCGCGGGCACGGCGGCAGGCTGCTCGCCGCGGCGGCCGAGCGGCTGCGGGAGGCCGGGGCCGGTCGGGGGATCGCCTGGGTGCCCGAGGCGGACCGGAGCTCGGTCGGCTTCTACGGCCGGGCGGGGTGGGACCCCGACGGCACGGTGCGCACCCTGGACGCAGGCGGGCGACCGTTGCGCGAAATTCGGGTTTCCGGGGGGTTGACCCCACCCCCGCCGGGCTGATCCGTTGGTAGCCTCGGCCTGGTGCTGGGGTGGTTGTGCCTGACGTTCGGCGTGGCGTTCGGCTCCTCGGTGCTGCCGCTGGTCAGCATCGAGTTGTTCGTGATCGGCCTGGTGACCCAGCAGCCCCACATCTCGTGGTGGTGGATCGGGCTCGCGGTCGCCGTGGGCCAGGTGCTGGGGAAGATGCTCTACTTCCTGGCCGCGCGGGGCTCGCTGCGGCTGCCCGCGTTCTTCAGGCGCGAGGGCAGTCCCGAACGGCCGCTGTCGCCGTGGCGGCAGCGGTGGCGGGTGCGGCTGGAGTGGGTGCGGGAGCGCTGCCACCGGCACCCGCACTGGATGTTCGGCACGCACGCGGTCAGCTCGGTGGTCGGCCTGCCGCCGTTCATGTTCACCACCGTGCTGGCGGGGCTCGCCGGCATGTCCTCCTGGCTGTTCGTCTCCACCGGCGTGGTCGGCCGGTTCGCCAGGTTCAGCGTGCTGGCGGCGTCGCCCGCGGCGCTCGCGGGCTGGTGGGTGCACTGACCCCGCGCCGGTGGCGCTCCAGGCGCTGCTCGGGCAGCGTCAGGCCGTAGTGCTCGTACAGGTCGGCCTGCTCGGCGTCGGACAGGTCCGGCCCGTCGACCCGGGGCGCGTCGTCGACCTCGTACCGCTCGACCGGCACCACGAGCCCGCGGTCCCGGACCTGACCACCCCGCAGGGGGACGAGGGTGGTGCCGCCCGCACCGCGCACGGCGGCCCACTGCGGGCGGCCGTCGGCCAGCCACAGCTCCGCGACGGGACCGATGGGGCACCCGTGCCGGTCCAGGACGTCGCAGTCGTAGAGGCGTTCCACAGCTGATCGATCCATGCCACCGCGTCTACCCGGCAGCCGGCCGATATCACGCACAACCACACGTTCGTGTGGTGGGAGAACGGGCTCAGGCGAAGGTCAGGGCGGTGCTCAGCGCGGTGAGGACCACCAGGAGGGCAACGGTCAGCCTCAGGTTCAGACAGGTCTTGGCCACGCCCTCCACGATACGGAGAGTCACCGTCGAATCAAAGGCGAAGTAACGTAAAATCCGAATGAACCGCATCTCACCCAGGTGGCTCACACCGGATTCGTCGGCACCTGGAAAAGCTCGATGGCCTTCCGCATGGTCTCCCTGGCCCGACCGCGGTCACCCGCCAGGTCGTACGCCTGGGCCAGCCGGAACCACGACCGCCAGTCACCCGGTCGCTCCTCCGCCTCGGCCCGCCGCAGCTCGAACCACGCGTCGGCCGCCTCCCGCTCCACCCGGCCGGACGGGCGGCGCGGCAGCTCGGAGGTGTCGGGCAGCCCGCCCTCCGCCGCGAGCTGCCGCGCCATCCGCTCCGCGGTGAAGCCGAACCGCAGGTTGGCCCACAGGATCCACACGCCGATCAGCGGCAGCACCAGCACGCCGACGCCCAGGCCGATCCCGACCGGGTCCCCGGTGCCCAGCAGCAGCACCGCCCGACCGCCGAGCAGCACGAAGTACACCGCCAGCGCGGCGGCGATCAGGAACGCGGCGGTCCGGGCGGTGATCCTCACGGCAGCCGAGACCTCACAGGTCCAGGTACGCGTCGAGCCCGACCGACAGGCCGGGGTGCCCCGCGATCGACCGCACCGCCAGCAGCACGCCCGGCATGAACGACGTGCGGTCCAGCGAGTCGTGCCGCAGCGTCAGCGTCTCGCCCTCCGTGCCGAACACGACCTCCTGGTGCGCGATCAGCCCGGACAGCCGCAGCGAGTGCACCCGCACGTCGCCCACCAGCGCGCCGCGCGCGCCGGGCTCCTCCTGCGCCGTCGCGTCCGGCATCGGGCCGAGCCCGGCGGCCTCCCGGGCCCGGGAGATCAGCCGGGCGGTGTGCGCGGCCGTGCCCGAGGGCGCGTCCAGCTTGCGCGGGTGGTGCAGCTCGATGACCTCGGCCGACTCGTAGTACCGCGCGGCCAGCTCGGCGAACCGCATGGACAGCACCGCGCCGATGGCGAAGTTCGGCGCGACCAGCACGCCCAGCCCCGGCTTCGGCTCCAGCCACCCGGCGACCTCGGCCAGCCGCCCCGCGTCGAACCCCGAGGTGCCCACCACCGCGTGGATGTCGTTGTCCACGCAGAACCGGACGTTGTCCATCACCACGTCGGGGCTGGTGAAGTCCACCACGACCCGGGCGCCCGCGTCGGCCAGGTCCGACAACCGGTCCCCGGCGTCGACCGCCGCGACGACCTCCAGGTCCGGCGCGGCCCCGACCGCCCGGACCACCTCCGCGCCCATCCGGCCGCGGGCGCCGATCACGCCGACGCGGAGGGGTTCGCCCGAAGACCCGCTCGCGGGGTCGAGCGAAGGCCCCGAAGACCCGCTCGCGGGGTCGAGCGGCGGCTGAACAGTCAAGAGATCACCTCGTGCACCTGGGACGGCAGATCATCGGCGGAATCGTAAGGCCCGACCACGGCGGCGGCGACGGGGCGCCGCAGCAGCTCGCGCGCCAGGTCCGCCACGTCCTGCGCGGTGACCGCGTCGATGCGGGCCAGGGTCTGCTCGACCGACAGGTGGTCGCCGTAGTTCAGCTCGCCCTTGCCGATGCGCGACATGCGCGAGCTGGTGTCCTCCAGGCCCAGCACGAGCCCGCCGCGCAGCTGGCCCCGGCCCCGGGCCACCTCGGCGTCCGACAGGCCCTCGCCCGCCACCGCGGCCAGCACGTCGCGCACCACGCCCGCCACGTCGCCGAGCCGGTCGGGCTGGCAGCCCGCGTACACCGACAGCGTGCCCGCGTCCGCGTACAGGCCCACCGACGAGTACACCTGGTAGGCCAGGCCGCGCCGCTCCCGCACCTCCTGGAACAGCCGGGAGCTCATCCCGCCGCCCAGGGCGGCGTTGAGCACGTTCAGCGCGAACCGGCGCTCGTCGTGCCGGTCCAGCGCCCGCACGCCCAGCATCAGGTGCGCCTGCTCGGTGTCGTCGCTGTGCAGCACCAGCTTGCGCGACGCCGGGATGCGGGCCCGGCCCGCGCGCGGCGCGACCGGCGTGCCGACCCGGTCCAGCCGGGCGCCGAGCTGCTTGCGCACCAGGCGCAGCACCTGCGCGTGGTCGACGTTGCCCGCCACCGCGAGCACCATCCGCGGCAGCGCGTAGCGCCGCTTGTAGAAGCCGAACAGCGCGTCGCGCTCCATCGCCCCGATGGACTGCTCGGTGCCCAGCACCGGGCGGCCCAGCACATGCTCGCCCAGCAGGGCGTCGAGGAACGCGTCGTGCAGCAGGTCCTCGGGGTCGTCGTCGCGCATGGCGATCTCCTCGAGCACCACGCCGCGCTCGGTCTCGAAGTCGCGCGGCTCGCACAGCGCCTCGAAGACCACGTCGCACACCAGGTCCACGGCCAGCGGCAGGTCCTCGTCCAGGACGTGCGCGTAGTAGCAGGTGTGCTCCTTGGCGGTGAACGCGTTCAGCTCGCCGCCCACCGCGTCGATCTCCTCCGCGATGGCCGCCGCCGTGCGGTTCGCGGTGCCCTTGAACAGCAGGTGCTCCAGGTAGTGGGCGGCGCCCGCCACCTCGGCGCGCTCGTCGCGCGACCCGACCTGCACCCACAGGCCCACCGACGCCGACCGGACCCCCGGCACGCGCTCGGTGATCACCCGCAGCCCGGAGGGCAGCAGGGTGCGGCGCACGGTCGCACCGGCGTCGCCGCGCTCCAGGCTCACCGTGGTGCCCGGCTTCTGGAGGTGCCCGGGACGCCTCCCGAGCGGACGGCCGCGGGTGCTCGGAGCACCCGCGGCCGTCCCGTCGACGCTCGTCGTCACTGGGCGGGAGCCTCCGCCGGAGCGGCGTCCTGCGCGGGGTTGTCGGCCTGGGGCGCGTCGGCCTTGGCGGCGTCCGCGTCCTCGTTGACCAGCACCAGGCTGATCTTGCCGCGCTGGTCGATGTCCGCGATCTCCACGCGGAGCTTGTCGCCGACCTTGACGACGTCCTCGACCTTGTTGATGCGCTTGCCGTTGCCCAGCTTGGAGATGTGGATCAGGCCGTCCTTGCCCGGCAGCAGGGACACGAACGCGCCGAACGCCGCGGTCTTGACCACGGTGCCCAGGAAGCGCTCGCCCACCTTCGGCAGCTGCGGGTTCGCGATGGCGTTGATCATGTCGATCGCGGCCTCGGCGGACGGGCCGTCGGCCGCGCCCACGTAGATCGTGCCGTCGTCCTCGATGGAGATGTCGGCGCCGGTCTGCTCGGTGATCGAGTTGATCATCTTGCCCTTCGGGCCGATGACCTCGCCGATCTTGTCCGTCGGGATCTTCACCGAGGTCACGCGCGGCGCGAACGGGCTCATCTCGTCCGGGCGGTCGATGGCCTCGGCCATGACCTCCAGGATGGTCAGGCGCGCGTCGCGGGCCTGGTCCAGGGCGCCGGCCAGCACGTCGGACGGGATGCCGTCGAGCTTGGTGTCCAGCTGGAGCGCGGTGACGAACTCCTTGGTGCCGGCGACCTTGAAGTCCATGTCGCCGAACGCGTCCTCGGCGCCCAGGATGTCGGTCAGCGCCACGTACTCGGTCTTGCCGTCGACCTCGTCGGAGACCAGGCCCATGGCGATGCCCGACACCGGCGCCTTCAGCGGCACGCCCGCGTTGAGCAGCGACATCGTGGACGCGCAGACCGAGCCCATCGAGGTCGAGCCGTTCGAGCTCAGCGCCTCGGAGACCTGGCGGATCGCGTACGGGAACTCGTCGCGCTTGGGCAGCACGGGCACCAGGGCCCGCTCGGCCAGCGCGCCGTGGCCGATCTCGCGGCGCTTGGGCGAGCCCACGCGGCCGGTCTCGCCGGTGGAGAACGGCGGGAAGTTGTAGTGGTGCAGGTAGCGCTTGTGCGTCTCCGGGGACAGCGAGTCGATCTGCTGCTCCATGCGCAGCATGTTCAGCGTGGTGACGCCCAGGATCTGGGTCTCGCCGCGCTCGAACAGCGCCGAGCCGTGCGCCCGCGGGATCAGCTCGACCTCGGCGGACAGCGAGCGGATCTCGGTCAGGCCGCGGCCGTCGATGCGCACCTTGTCGCGCAGGATGCGCTGGCGGACCAGCTTCTTGGTCAGCGAGCGGAACGCCGCGCCGACCTCCTTCTCCCGGCCCTCGAACTGCTCGGCCAGCTTCTCCAGCACCGATGCCTTGATCTCGTCGATGCGGCCCTCGCGCTCCTGCTTGCCCGCGATGGTCATCGCCTGGGACAGCTCGCCCGCGGCGGCCTGCTCGACGGCCTCGAAGGCGTCGGACTGGTAGGCCGGGAAGGTCGGGAAGTCGCCGGTGGCCTTCGCGGCCACCCGCGCCAGCTCGGCCTGCGCGTCGCACAGCGCCTTGATGAACGGCTTGGACGCCTCCAGGCCGGCGGCCACGACCTCCTCGGTCGGGGCCTGCGCGCCCTCGGCGAGCAGGTCGGTGACCTGCTCGGTGGCCTCGGCCTCGACCATCATGATCGCGACGTCGTCACCGACCACGCGGCCGGCGACGACCATGTCGAACACGGCCTTCTCCAGCTGCTCGTGGGTCGGGAACGCCACCCACTGGCCCTCGATCAGCGCCACCCGGACGCCGCCGATGGGGCCGGAGAACGGCAGGCCCGCCAGCTGCGTGGACGCGGACGCGGCGTTGATCGCCACCACGTCGTACAGGTCCTGGGGGTTCAGGCTCATCACCGTGATGACGACCTGGATCTCGTTGCGCAGACCGTCCACGAAGGACGGGCGCAGCGGCCGGTCGATCAGGCGGCAGGTCAGGATCGCGTCGGTCGACGGGCGACCCTCGCGGCGGAAGAACGAGCCGGGGATGCGGCCCGCGGCGTACATCCGCTCCTCGACGTCCACCGTGAGGGGGAAGAAGTCGAAGTGCTCCTTCGGCTGCTTCGAGGCCGTGGTGGCCGACAGCAGCATGGTCTCGTCGTCCAGGTGGGCGACGACGCTGCCGGCGGCCTGGCGGGCCAGGCGGCCCGTCTCGAAGCGGATGGTGCGGGTGCCGAACCGACCGTTGTCGATCACGGCTGAAGTCTCGTGGACCTCGGTGTCCGTCATGATGTGGAACTCCTCGTCATGCATGGGGGCCGCAGCGCCAGGGCGCGGGTCGCGGTCCGGACGAGGCCGGTCTTCGATCGAAGTCCCCTGGTCTCACCGCCAGGGGGCCACTACCGAGGACCGGCGGACTGTCGTCCCGATGCGCCGCGCGTGCGTCCCTCGTGAAATTGTTTTTGCTTAAGCCGAAGGGGGAGTGATCGTCGTGATCACTCCCCCCCGGCGCGTCTCACCTGCGCAGACCGAGTCGACCGATCAGGTCGCGGTAGCGCTGGATGTCCACCTTCTGCAGGTAGTTGAGCAGCCGGCGGCGACGGCCGACCAGCAGCAGCAGACCACGACGCGAGTGGTGGTCGTGCTTGTGCTTCTTCAGGTGCTCGGTCAGGTCGGCGATGCGCTTGCTCAGCAGCGCGACCTGGGCCTCGGCGGAACCGGTGTCCGTGTCGTGGACGCCGTACTCGGCGAGGATGGTCTTCTTCTCCTGGGTGGTCAGTGCCACGTTCCCGCTACTCCTAGCTGTTGTTTTCCGTTCCGCGAGGCCCCGCCTGCACGGGGTAGTCGGTGCCGGCCGCCGCGGACCGCAGCCGAACCCAACTGTCGAGGCTACCAGCAGTGGCGAACGACTACCCGTTCGGCGTGGTCAAGGGCACCCGGTCGAGGACCACGTAGTCCGCGCCGGGGCGGCTCAGCACCAGCGCCACCTCCGCGGCGGTCCACTCCCGACCGACGAAGTCCACCCGCGGCAGCGGCGCGCCGCGGGCGACCGTCAGATGTGGACGCCAGTCGGCCGGCACGCCCGCCGCGGCCCGGCCCAGCCCGTCCAGCGGCCCGGCCACCCCGATCCACAGCACCCCGGCGGCGTCGCCCCGGGAGAAGTGACCGCTGCCGCGCAGGGACAGCACGGGCGCGGTCACCCCCGCCAGGCCGGCCAGCTGCTCGGCGGGCTCGGCGGGCTCGGTGTCGCCGAAGAAGCCGACCGTGACGTGCCAGCGGCCCGGGTCGGTCCAGCGCAGCCGGGGGTGGGCCCGCCGGACCGGGCGCAGGGCCCCGTGCAGCTCGGCGACCACGTCCTCGGGCGGGAACAGGGCGGTGAAGAGGGTCACCGGTCGCGGGCCGGTTCCTTCGCCACCCGGCGCAGCAGCTCGGCCAGGCCCGGGAAGTCCTCGCCCAGCACGTCCGCCGCCTGGGACAGCTCGCGGCGGTCCGCGACGGTGCGCAGGTACGGGAACACGACGGCCTCGGCGTCGGCGACGTTGACCGGCAGCGAGTCGCGGCTCACCGTCGGCTTGGAGTCGCGGACCTCGTCGAGCGCCCGCTGGAGCGCCTCGGGCGCGCCGGTCGCCACGTCCGGGGTCAGGACCTTGCGCTCCAGCATGATCATCCGGGCGAGCACGGAGGGGTTGCCGATCTTGGCGCGCCGACCGCTCATCACCTGGCTCAACATGGGGGCGCTGATGCCCAGGACGTCGGCGAGCTGGGCCTGCGAGACGCTGAAGGCGACCACCAACCGGCGCACCCGGTCACCCAGGGGTTCCCCGTACCACTCGCGCTGCAACGCGAGGTTGCGCTGGACGATCTTGTGGTCCTCCACCGGCGCCCTCTCCTAGCCCGCTCGACGTCACCGGCATCTTGCCAGCTCGGTGGGCCCGGCAAGTGCGGATCCACTCACGTGGCCCACCCGGTCACGCGCCGTCCCCGACCGACAGCAGCGCGCGCGTGTCGGCCACGTCGCGGTGCATCTGCTCCAGCAGCGCCTCGACGGTGTCGTACTTCTCCATGCCGCGCAGGCGGTGCGCGAAGTCCAGCGCCACGCGCCGGCCGTAGAAGTCCTCGTCCACGTCGAGCACGAACGCCTCGACCCGCCGCTCCCGGCCGGAGAAGGTCGGGTTCGTGCCCACGCTCACCGCCGCTTTCAGGCGCCGGCCGTCGCCGTCGACGAACCAGCAGGCGTACACGCCGTCCGCGGGCACGGCGGCGAAGCGGGCGGTGGACAGGTTGGCGGTGGGGAAGCCCAGGTCCTTGCCCCGGCCGTCGCCGCGCACCACGATGCCCTCCAGCCGGTGCGGGCGGCCCAGCGCGTGGGCGGCCGCGGCCACGTCACCCGCGTCGATGCAGGCCCGGATGTAGGTCGACGAGTACGTGACGCCGTCGTCGGTCACCAGGTCGGCCCCCTCCGTCACGAAGCCGAACCGCGTGCCCAGCTCCCGCAGCAGCTCCACGGTGCCCGCGGCCCGGTGGCCGAAGGTGAAGTTCTCGCCCACCACCACGGCCGCCGCGTGCAGCCGGTCGACCAGCACCTCGTGGGCGAACTCGTCGGCGGGCATCCGGGACAGCTCGGGGGTGAAGGGGATCACGCAGAACACGTCCACGCCCAGGCCCTCGACCAGCTCGGCGCGGCGGTGCAGGCCGGTGAGCTGGGCGGGGTGGCTGCCGGGGCGGACCACCTCGGCCGGGTGCGGGTCGAAGGTGATCAGCACGCTGGGCACCCGCTTCTCGGCGGCCAGGCCCACGGCTCGGCCGATCAGCGCCTGGTGCCCCCGGTGCACCCCGTCGAACACGCCGATGGTCACGACGCAGCGGCCCCAGCCGCCCGGTCGGTGGTCCAGCCCTCGCCAGCGTTGCACGCGGGCAAGCCTAGATGGGCCGGTCGGACCACCGTCGGTCGCGTGCGCCGACCCGCGGTCCCGCCCTCACCGGTTCGGGTTGACGTCCCGGCCCGCCTGGTAGACCGTGCCGCCGTCGCGGGCGATCGCGGTCTGGTCGACCGTCGTGGGCGAGTTGACCGTGACCGAGCCGAGGTCGCCCGCCTGCACCACGCCGCCGTGCACGGTGCCGCTGACGCTGTTGTGCACTTCGGCCCGGGGCCGGGCCGGCGCGGGGCCCCCGGCCGGCCGGGGGCCGTCCTGCACGCGCATCGCCACGACCACGCCCAGCGCGGTGAGCAGCACGACCGCCACCCAGGCCACCGGGTTCGCGCTCAAGTCGGTGGCCACGTTGATCGCCACACCGGTGGCCGAGGCCACCACACCGGCCGCGGCCGGCCAGACCCATCTCGCCATGGCGTCCACGGTAGGCCCGGTCGGCGCGGTCGACCACCACCAACGGGGGACACCGGCGTGGCGCTCAGCCGGCGGGCGTGAGCACCACCAGGGGCTTGGTGACCGAGCCCTCGTCCTTGGCCAGCGCCACCACGTGCCCGTCCGGCCCGAACACGCCGTAGGTGCCGGTCAACCCGCCCGCGGGCAGGCGCTGACCGTGCGAGAGGGCCACCGCCTCGCGCGGCGCGATCTCGCGGCGGGGGAACGCGGTCGCCACGGCGGCGTCCAGGTCCAGGGACAGGCCGGGCGACTCCTCCAGCCCCTCCAGCGTCCGGGCCACGCGCAGGTCGAACGGGCCGACGCGGGTGCGGCGCAGGTTGGCCAGGTGGCCGCCCACGCCCAGGGCGGCGCCCAGGTCGCGGGCCAGCGCCCGCACGTAGGTGCCGGAGGAGCACTCGATCATCACGTCCAGCTCGGTCGTGGCGCCCTCGCGCCGGATCGACAGCACGTCGAACCGGTGCACGGTCACCGGCCGCGCCGGCAGCTCCACGACCTCGCCGTCGCGCACCCGCGCGTAAGCCCGCTTGCCGTCGACCTTGATCGCGCTCACCGCGCTGGGCACCTGCTGGATCGGGCCGGTCAGCACCGCCACGCCCGCGCGGACCGCGTCCTCGGGCACGTCCGCGGCGTCGGCGGTGGAGACCACCTCGCCCTCGGCGTCGTCGGTGGTCGTGCTCGCGCCCAGGCGGATGGTCGACAGGTACGCCTTGCTGTCCAGCGCCAGGTGGCCCAGCAGCTTCGTGGCCCGCTCGATGCCGAGCACCAGCACGCCGGTGGCCATCGGGTCGAGCGTGCCCGCGTGCCCGACCTTCCTGGTGCCGAGGATGCGGCGGACCCTGGCCACCACGTCGTGGGAGGTCATGCCGGCGGGCTTGTCGACCACGACGAGGCCGGGCGGAACGGGGGTGCGAGAAGAGGGTGCGGACACGACCGAGCATCTTAGGCGTCGGCCAGCACGTCCCAGCGCCGGCGACGCACCTCCACGGGCACGGCCTCGCCGCGCTCCAGCGCGGCCAGCACCGAGCCGCGCGCCCGGCGCCACCACACCACCGTGCGCCACACGCCGAGCAGCAGCACGACCGCCACCGACAGGAACGCGACCCGGTAGGACTGCGGCGCGGTCAGGACCGGCTCGACGACGTCCAGCAGGACGCCCACCACCAGCGCGGTGACGGTGATCGCGGCGAACCCGCCGACGTTGGCCACGCCCGTGGCCGTGCTCACCCGGTGCAGCGGGTTGTAGTCGCGCACCAGGGCGAACGCCACTCCGGACACCGGGTTGCCCAGCGCCAACACGCCGAACAGCGCGTACAGCGCCGGCGCCGGCAGCACCCCGCCCGGCCACCCCAGCAGCACCGCCCAGCAGACCACGGCCAGGGCCAGGTAGCCGGCGACGATCGGCATCCGCCACACCGGGTGCCGGCTGATCACCGCGCCCATCACCGGCCCGGCGACCACGGCCACCAGCACCAGCGTGCTGAGCACCGCCGACGCCGCGGGCCACGACATGCCCTGCGCCTCGACCAGGTAGGGGAAGCCCCACAGCAGGCTAAGCAGCGCGGGCGTGAACATCGAGGTGAAGTGCACCCAGAAGCCCAGGCGCGTGCTGGGCTCCCGCCAGGCCGCCGCGACCCGCGTGCCCACCGCGCGCGGCGGCACCGGCTCGGCCACCGGCTGCGGCACGCCCTCGGGCACCTCGCGCACCCGCCAGGCGATCACGCCCGCGTACGCGGCGGTCGCGACGCCCGCGACCAGGAAGGTGGCCGTCCAGCCGGCGTGCTGGAGCAGCAGGGTCAGCGGCACCGTGGCCACGAGGTTGCCCGCGCCGCCGAGCGCGGCCGACAGCGTCATCACCACGGCGTACCGGCGCGGCGGGAAGTGGGCGGCGGCCAGGCGCAGCACGCTGATCCACGTCATGGCGTCGCCGACGCCCAGCACGGCGCGGGCGGCCAGGCCCAGCGGGTAGGAGTCGGCGAGCGCGAAGAGGGTCTGGCCGGCGCCCATGAGCAGCGCGGCGGCGGTGAGCACGCGGCGCGGGCCGAAGCGGTCCACCAGCAGGCCGGTGGGGATCTGCATGAGCGCGTACAGGCCGATCTGGAGCACGGTGAACGTGCCGAGCGCGGCGGGTCCGACGGAGAAGCGGTCACCGGCCTCCAGGCCGGCGACGCCCAGCGAGGTCCGGTGGAACAGGGCGGCGACGTAGACGGCGACGGCGGTGGACCAGATCAGCCACGCTTGCTTGGTGGCGCGATCGACCGGCAAGGCGGAGCTCCTCGACTCGGTGCGGCGGCATCCCCAGTATCGAGAAACACTTGCCTATTGTTAACAATTCCGCGCCGTGCCGCTCACCACACCGGCGCCCTCCTGGTCACCGGCGCCTCGTTCACGGCCCGGCCCCCACCCGGGCCCACTCCCCCGACCGCGTCCGCGCCAACAGCAGCACCAGGCGCAGGAACATGAACGCCGTCAACCCGCTCCAGATGCCGACCAGGCCCCAGCCGAGCGCGTGCGACGCCCAGATCAGCGGCAGGAAGCCGATCCCGGCCGCCGCCAGCGTCGCGGTGCGCAGGAACCTCGCGTCGCCCGCACCCAGCAGCACGCCGTCCAGGGCGAACACCACCCCGGCGACCGGTTGGAGCGCGACGAAGAACCACCAGGCGTGCGGGATCTCGTCGAGCACGGCCCGGTCGGTGGTGAACACCAGCGGCAGCGGCCCGGACAGCGCCGCGAAGACGGCCCCGAGGAAGACCCCGAAGACCAGGCCGTAGCCGGTGACCTGCCAGGCGAACCGGCGGGCCTGCTCGCGCCTGCCCGCGCCCAGCGCCGCGCCGACGATCGACTGGGCGGCGATGGCCAGCGAGTCCAGCAGGAGCGCCAGGAACGTCCACAGCTGGAGCACGACCTGGTGCGCGCCGACCGCGCCGATCGACGTCCGAGCCGCCACCGACGCGGCCGACAGGAAGCACGCCTGGAACGCCAGGCTGCGCAGCACCAGGTCGCGCCCCAGCCCCAGCTGCGCCCGCATCCGCGGCCAGTCCGGCGCCAGCCCCACGCCCTCGGCCCGCAGCGCCCTGCCGAACAGGCCCGCCGACAGCACCTGCGCGACCACGTTGGCGACCGCCGAACCCTCCAGCCCCCACCCCACGACGTGCACCAGGAGCGGGCACAGCACCGCCGAGATCCCGTTGCCCACCAGCACGTAGCGCAGCGGCCGGGTGGTGTCCTGCACACCGCGCATCCACCCGTTGCCGGCCATCGTGACCAGCACGAACGGCGCGCCGAACAGGGCGATGCGCAGCCAGGCCACCGCGTTGTCGGCCACCTCGCCGGGCCCCGCCAGCAGCCGCGCCGCCGGCCCCGCCAGCACCTGGCCGAGCACGATCACCAGCGCGCCCACCGCCAGCGCGAGCCAGGTGGCCTGCACCCCCTCCTCGACGGCCTCCCGACGCCGGCCGGCCCCGAACAACCGGGCGGCCCGAGCCGTGGTCCCGTAGGACAGGAACGTCAGCTGGGTGGCCACCTGCGTGAACAGCACGCCGCCCAGCGCCAGCCCGGCCAGCGCCACCGCCCCGTAGTGCCCCACCACCGCCGTGTCCACCAACACGTACAGCGGCTCCGCCGCCAGCACCACCAGCGCCGGCGCCGCCAACCCGACCACCCGCCGAGCCGGCACCCTCTCCACCACTTACCCCCCGCGAGTCGTACGTTCAGACCCGGCGTGTCGTACGTCCAGACCGCGCGAGTCGTACGTTCAGGCCCACCGTGTCGTACCTCCAGGACCCCCGAGTTCAGCACTCAGGACAGCCGACAGGCCCGAGAAACCCAAGAAACCCTCACATCTGGGTACCCGAACACTGAATTCGGGGGTCCTGGACGTACGACTCGCAAGGTCTGGACGTACGACTCGCGGGTTAGTGGGGGTGGTTCAGGGTGGTGCGCAGGTTGGTCAGGACCTCGTCGGCCGTGCCGGTGGCGGTGAAGCCGGCGGCCAGGCGGTGGCCGCCGCCGCCGAGGAGGCGGGCCACCCGGCTCACGTCGACGCGGGAGACGGCGCGCAGGGAGACCGACCAGTGGGAGGGGCGCAGCTCCTTCAGGACGGCCGCCACCTCGGCCTCGGCCGTGGTGCGCACCAGGTCGACCACGCTCTCCACCTCCTCCGGGCGCAGGCCGGCGGCGTCCTCCAGGGTCACCACCGCGTGCACCAAGCCCAGGCCACCGGCGACGTCGCGCTCCAGGCATGCCCGGTCCAGCACCCTGGCCAGCATCGCCAGGTACCCGAACGGGTGAGAATCCATCAGGGGACGCGCGACGGCCTCCGCGTCCACCCCGGCCGCCAGCAGGCGGGCGGCCACCTCGTGCGTGGCCGCCGAGGCGTGCCGGAACGAGCGGGTGTCGGTCACCAGGCCCGCGTAGATGCACCGGGCCACCGGCTCGTCCAGCTCCACGCCCAGTTCGTCCAGCAGCCGCAGCACGACCAACGCCGTCGCCTCGGCCCGGTCGTCCACCACGTTCACGTGCCCGAACCGCGGGTTCGACACGTGGTGGTCCAGCACCACCACCACACCGGCGGTGGACACCCGGTCGCCCAGCGGCCCGAGCCGACCGACGCTGCCCGCGTCCAGCGCCACCAGCACGGGCGGCGCGGCGGGCACCTCGGCCGCCGGCACCAGCAACCCGGCCACGTCCAGCTCCCGCAACGTCTCCGGCACCTCGTCCGGCGCGCCGAACGACACCCGCACCACGACCCCGCGCCGGTGCAGGACCAGCCCCAGGGCCAGCGCGCTGCCCAACGCGTCCGCGTCGGGGTTCACGTGCGCCAGCAGCGTGACATCGGTGGCGGTGGACAGCACGCGAACGGCCGCCGACAGGTCGGCGGCCAGGTCGGCGGCGGGAGCGCTCAGGTCGTTGGACACACCCGGAACGCTAGTCCGCGTCCTCGTCCTCGCGCGGCGGCTTGTACGGGTCGGCCTCGCCCGCGGGTTCGGCCTTCGACGCGATGCGCGCCACCTCGGCGTCCGCCTCCCGCGCCCGCGCCAGCAGCTCGTCCATCCGCCGCGCCTCGTCGGGCACGGTGTCGGTCACGAACGTCAGGGTCGGCGTGAACCGCACCCCGGTCTGCTGGCCGACCATGGTGCGCAGCACGCCCTTGGCCTTCTCCAGCGCCGCCGCCGCGCCCGCGAGGTCGGGTTCGGCGTCCAGCTTCTCCCCGAGGACGGTGTAGTACACCGTCGCGTCGTGCAGGTCACCGGTCACCCTGGTGTCGGTGATGGTCACCCGGGCCAGCCTCGGGTCCTTCACCTCGTGCTCCAGGGCGGAGGCCACGATTTGCGAGATCCGCTTGGACAGCTTGCGAGCCCGTGCCTGGTCGGCCACGGCGCTCCCCTCCTCTTCCTACTCGTCCTCCGGCCCGACCAACCTGTGGCGGGCGGAGAGCAGCTCCAGTTCGGGGCGTCCGGCCACGAGTCGCTCACAGGCGACCAGGACGTCCCTGACATGCTCGGCGTCCGCCGCGACGACCGCCACTCCGATCAACGCGCGGCGGTGGAGGTCCAGGTGGCCCGCCTCGGCCACGGACACCTCGAACTTGCGCCGCAGCTCCGCCACCACGGGCTTCACCACGGACCGCTTCTGCTTGAGCGAGTGGACGTCACCGAGCAGCACGTCCAGCTCAAGGGCACCGACGAACAAGGCTGATGATCACCATTGGCTGCTCAGGGGGCGGGGCCGCCCACCGGGACGGCCCCGCACCACTACCTGAAGACGATCAGGCGCGCGGCTTCTCGCGCATCTCGAACGTCTCGATGACGTCGCCGACCTTGAGGTCGGCGTAGTTGCCGAGCGTCAGACCGCACTCGTAGCCCTCGCGGACCTCGGTCGCGTCGTCCTTGAACCGCTTGAGCGAGCTGACCGGCAGGTTCTCCTGCACGACGTTGTTGTCGCGCAGCAGGCGGGCCCGCGCGTTGCGGCGGATCTCGCCCGACAGCACGATACAACCGGCGATCGTGCCGACCTTGGAGGACTTGAAGACCTCGCGGATCTCCGCGCGGCCCAGCTGGACCTCCTCGTACTCCGGCTTGAGCATGCCCTTGAGGGCCTGCTCGATCTCGTCGATCGCCTGGTAGATCACCGTGTAGTAGCGGACGTCCACGCCCTCGCGGTTCGCCAGCTCGGTCGCCTTGCCCTCGGCCCGGACGTTGAAGCCCAGGACGATCGCGGAACCGGCGACGGCGAGGTTGATGTCGCCCTCGGTGATGCCACCGACGCCCCGGTGGATGACCCGCAGCTCGACGTCGTCGCCGACCTCGATCTTCATCAGGGCGTCTTCCAGGGCCTCGACGGTGCCCGAGTTGTCACCCTTGATGATCAGCGTGAGCTGGCTGGTCTCCTTCAGCGCGGCGTCCAGGTCCTCCAGGCTGACGCGCTTGCGGCGGGCCGCGTTGAGCGCGTTCCTGGTACGGGCCTGGCGGCGCTCGGCGATCTGCCGGGCGACGCGGTCCTCGTCGACGACCAGGAAGCTGTCGCCGGCGCCGGGCACCGAGGTGAGGCCGATGACCTGCACCGGGCGCGACGGGGTCGCGACCGTGATGTCCGCGCCGTGCTCGTCCACCATGCGGCGGACGCGGCCGTAGGCGTCACCGGCGACGATCGAGTCACCCACGCGGAGCGAACCGCGCTGCACCAGCACCGTGGCGACCGGACCGCGACCGCGGTCCAGGTGCGCCTCGATCGCGACACCCTGGGCCTCCATGTCCGGGTTGGCCCGGAGGTCCAGCGAGGCGTCGGCGGTCAGCAGGATCGCCTCCAGCAGGCCGTCGATGTTGATGCCCTGCTTCGCCGAGATGTCCACGAACATCGTGTCGCCGCCGTACTCCTCGGCGACCAGCCCGTACTCGGTGAGCTGCTGGCGGATCTTGGCGGGGTTGGCCCCCTCCTTGTCGATCTTGTTGACCGCGACCACGATCGGCGCGTTGGCCGCCTGGGCGTGGTTGATCGCCTCCACCGTCTGAGGCATCACGCCGTCGTCGGCCGCCACCACGATGACCGCGATGTCGGTCGAGTTCGCACCGCGGGCACGCATGGCGGTGAACGCCTCGTGGCCCGGGGTGTCGATGAAGGTGATCAGGCGCTCGTTGCCCTCGAGCTCCGTGTTCACCTGGTAGGCGCCGATGTGCTGGGTGATGCCACCGGCCTCGCCCTCGGCCACCTTCGCCGTGCGGATCGTGTCGAGCAGTCGCGTCTTGCCGTGGTCGACGTGACCCATGACGGTGACGACCGGCGGGCGGATCTGGAGGTCCTCCTCGTCGCCCGCGTCCTCGCCGTAGGTGATGTCGAACGTGCCGAGCAGCTCGCGGTCCTCCTCCTCGGGGGACACGACCTGCACGACGTAGTTCATCTCGGAGCCGAGCAGCTCCAGGATCTCGTCGGACACCGACTGCGTCGCGGTGACCATCTCGCCGAGGTGGAACAGCACCTGCACCAGCGAGGCCGGGTTGGCGTTGATCTTGTCGGCGAAGTCGGTCAGCGAGGCGCCGCGGGGCAGGCGGATGGTCTCGCCGCCGCCCTTGGGCAGGCGGACGCCACCAACCGACGGCGCCTGCATGTTGTCCATGTACTCCTGGCGCTTCTGGCGCTTGGACTTGCGACCGCGGCGCGCGGGACCACCGGGGCGGCCGAAGGCGCCCGCGGCGCCACCACGACCACCGGGGCCACCGCCACCGGGACGACCGCGGAAGCCACCGCCGCCACCACCGGCCGGGGCGCCACCGCCACCGCCACCGGGGCGGAAACCGCCGCCACCGCCACCGCCACCACCGGGGCGGAAGCCGCCACCGCCACCGCCGCCGCCACCACCGGGACCGCCGCGGAAGCCACCGCCGCCGCCACCGGGACCGCCACCGGGACGACCGCCGCCGCCACCGGGACCACGGCCACCGCCACCGGGGCCGCCGCCGGGGCGACCGCCACCGCCACCCGGGCGGGGACCGGCCGGGCGACCGGGCATCATGCCCGGGTTCGGCCGCGGCGGCATGTTGCCGGGGTTCGGGCGCGGGCCGCCGGAGCCGGCGGAACCACCCGGACGGGGACCGGCCGGACGGGAATCACCCGGACGGGGACTCGCCGGACGCGGGTCGCCCGGCTTGGGGCCGGACGGGCGCTCGCCGCCACCGGGCGACTGCGGGCGCGGGCCCTGCGGGCGCGGCGCGGGTGCGCCGCCGCCGACGCCGAACGGGTTGTTGCCCGGACGCGGGGGCCTGGGGCCCTGCGGCTTGGGCGACTGGGGGCGCGGCGGAACCACGGACGGGCCCTGCTGGGCCGCCGCGGGCTGCTGCTGCTGGGGCTGCTGCGGCTGCTGACGCGGGCCGGGACGCGGCCCGGCGGGCCGGGGGCCCTGCTGCTGCTGCGGTGCGGGCGCCGCGCGTTCGACCTCGTGCTGCACGAGTCCCCGATCAGCGAACCG
>NZ_JBHSQO010000030.1:0-90718 GCF_042658445.1 Saccharothrix lopnurensis
GGCAGCTTCACCGGCGGCATCACCATGCACAGCAAGGCCACCGGCACCCTCTCCCAGTGGCGCGACTGGACCACCCCCACCCTCACCGACGGCCCGACCACGACGACGACCACCACCGGCACGACGACCACCACCACGGACACGACCACGACCACTACGACGACGACCACGACGGGCAACCCGCCCGTGGGGGCCTGCGCGGCGTCGGTGTCGTTGAACCAGTGGACGGGTGGTTTCGTGGCCACGGTGCGGGTCACGGCGGGGGCGTCGCCGCTGACCGGTTGGACGGTGTCGATGCCCCTGCCGTCCGGTGCGAGCGTCACGAACTCGTGGAACTCCACCCGCAGCGGCACCACCGGCACGGTCCAGTTCTCCAACGTCAGCTTCAACGGCAACCTCGGTGCGGGTCAGTCGACCGAGTTCGGGTTCCAGGCGACCGGCAGCGGCGCGGGGATGACGCCCACCTGCTCCGCCTCGTAGTTCCCGTTTCCCCCGGGCCCGGCGGGGAGGCTGATCGCCTCCGCGCCGGGCCCGAGGGGTGCTCGGGGCAGGCTCGTCCGCACTGCCTGGCGCCTCGCCCGCACCGCCCACCGCATCGCCAGGCGCGGCGGCCGGTGGCGGTCCAGACCGATGGCGGGTTCCGGGCCGGTGGTGGCCCCGGGCCGGCGGCGGGTTCCGGACCGGTGGCGGTCCGGGCCGGTAGCGGGTCCGGTTCGCCCCCGTCCGAGGATGGGCGGCATGACGACGCACCCCGACACCAGGACCGTCCGCATCGGCGCGCCCGACCCGGGCGGCAGGCCCGTGGCCGTGCCGATCCACCAGACCTCGATCTTCGCCTTCGACGGGCCCGCCGACGTGGCGGACGCGATGAGCGGTCCGACGGGCGCCTTCTCCTACAGCGGCTACGCCAACCCCACGGTGCGGGCGTTGGAGGACGCCATGACCGGCCTGGAGGGCGGCGCGGCCGCGCTGGCGACGGGCTCGGGGTCGAGCGCGATGTCCTCGGTGCTGCTCGGGGCGCTGCGCCGGGGCGACCACGTCATCGCGCAGAGGGCCCTCTACGGCGGCACCTACTCCGTGCTGCGGGAGCTGTCCTCGAACTGGGGCGTGGAGGTCACCCACATCGACGCCGCCGACCCGGCGGAGCTGACCGCCGCGCTGCGGCCGACC
The DNA here is from genome assembly GCF_042658445.1 of Saccharothrix lopnurensis. Classification (NCBI taxonomy): domain Bacteria; kingdom Bacillati; phylum Actinomycetota; class Actinomycetes; order Pseudonocardiales; family Pseudonocardiaceae; genus Saccharothrix; species Saccharothrix lopnurensis. The sequence continues at coordinate 1,171 of NZ_JBHSQO010000030.1, forward strand.
TCGCGGGTGCTCGTCCTGGAGACCATCGCCAACCCGACGGGTCACGTGCCGGACCTGCCGGGGCTGCTGGGCGTGGCGCGGGGGGCGGGGCTGCTGGGGGTCGTGGACAACACGTTCGCCACCCCGCTGCTGTGCCGGCCGATCGAGCACGGCGCCGACGTGGTGGTGCACTCCGCGACCAAGTACCTGGGCGGTCACCACGACGTGGTGGGCGGGGTGGCCGTGTTCGCCGACGACGACCGCTACCGGCGGACGTGGGAGCAGGCGGTCAGGTTCGGCACGGTGGCGGACCCGTTCGGCGCGTGGCTGGTGCTGCGCGGGGTGAAGACGCTGGCGCTGCGGGTGCGCCGGCAGTGCGACACGGCGGGCCGGTTGGCGGCGCTGCTGGCGGAGCACCCGGCGGTGACCGCCGTGCACCACCCCGGCCTGCCGTCGCACCCGAGCCACGCGCGGGCGACCGCGCTGCTCGACGGGTACGGCGGCACGGCGGCGTTCGACCTGGCCGACCGGGAGGCGGCGCACGCGTTCCTGGGCGGGCTGCGGCTGGTGCTCAACGCGGGCTCGCTGGGCGGCACCGAGACGGTGGCCATGCACCCCGCCACCACCTCGCACCGCCACCTGGACGAGCGGGCGCTGGCGGCGGCGGGCATCGGTCCCGGCACGGTGCGGATCGCGTGCGGCATCGAGCACGCCGACGACCTGTGGGCGGACGTGGCGCAGGCGCTGGGGTGAACCGGGCCCCGGGTCACCCAGGCCCCGGGACCAGGCCCCGGGTGGACCGGCGCGGGGTCAACCAGGCCCCGGGACGAACCGGCACTGGGCCGAACGCCACTCCCGTCACCCGACCGGTGCCCCTGTGTAACCGGCGCGTCCGATCGGCCGATAGAGCCGGTGAGGACTGGGGGCAGGGCATGGAGGGACCGGGTACGAGGGCCGAACGCGACGAACGGGCGATGCGCTGGGTGCTGCTGGCGTTGTTGCTGGCGGGCGCCACGAACGCCGTGGTGGCCGTGGTCGACGGGGTGCTGTGGGCGTGGTGGGTGGCCGGGCTGTGCCTGTTCGGCGCGCTGCTGAGCGGGGTGGCGGGCGGCGGGGAGCCGGCCGGGGCGGGGCCGCGCGCGCCGGTGCGCCACGCGTGCGGCGAGGCCGACCGGCGGCCCGTGCGATAGCGCCGGAAAAGCGGTCGGTCCGCACCACGGCGCCGTGGTGCGGACCCCGACTGCCGGTGCGGGACGTTATTCCACGCGACCGCTGAACGGGTATCCGCTTTGTCCGGACGAGCCGGTCCGGGGCGCTCGCGGACGGGTCGTCCCGGGCGTTGTCGAGGGCGGCCCGAGCGGTACCGGACCGGATGAACGACGGCCTGTTCTCCCACGTCAACCGGTGTTCGCTACGGGTTGTCGGGAAAAAGCACTCCGATCATTACTCCGTTGTGCCAGAATTAGTCCGTTCGTGAGGGCAGGGGGCCCGCGAACTGACTCAGCGCAGTGAGCTGAGTCACTTGCACGGTGAGATGGATGATCATCAGGGGAGGAAGATCGCCATGTCCACGAGTACCGAAACCGAATTCCTGGGGGACGGCATCCCGAGCGACATCACCACGGTCCCGACCGTGGGGGACGGGCGCCCGGAGGAACAGCCGGGTCTGCCGGACGAGGGGCACACCCACGACGACGGGGACATGTCGCCCCTGTGCACGGGTGGCGGCTGCGTCCAGAAGACCGGCGTCTGACGCGTCAACGGTGATGGCGGAGCCCGCCGACCGTCTACCGGTCGGCGGGCTTTGCCCGCTCCTGTCTTGTGATGTCATAGGTGGGTGCCTGGCACCGCATCGCACGACGAGGCCGGAGTCGTCCGTGAAGCACGCGAACTCCACCGCAGGGGGGTGGACGCGTCGTGCTCCGGACGACATCGCGAGGCGGTGCGGCTGCTGCGCCGGGGATCGGCCCTGGCGAACTCGATCGACCCCGCCGACCCGGGCACCCGCGCCGAGTGGCTGGTGACCCGCATCCGGCTGCTGTCCACCCTCGCGGCGCTGACCGCGGAGGCCACCGGACCGACCGCGGGCCTCGCCGGGCTGGCACAGGTGCGGCAACTGGTCGAACACGTGGTGGACCCCCTGGAACGGGCGGAGCTGTGGGCCAGCGTCGAGCACAACCGCGGCCTGCTGCTGTTCAACGCGGGCTTCTTCGAGGACGCGCTGCTCGTCTTCGACTCCGCGCTGGAGCACGGCGAACGGCGGCTCGCGGCCGGTGACCCCGTGCCGGCCCTGGTCGAACCCGTCGTCAAGACGCTGTGGAGCAAGGGCGCCGCGCACACCAGGCTGGGCGCGATCGGCCCCGCCCGCCAGGTCCTCACCAGGGCCGTCACCCTCGCCACCGAGCACGGGCTGCTGTCCCGCGCCGCCGACGCCAGCCACGCCCTGGGCCTGCTGGACCTGCGGATCGGGGACGTGCCGGCGGCCCTGCGGCGCTACGAGCACAGCGAGCGCTCCTACCGCGAACAGGACTTCGACGTCCCGGTGCTGCTCAACATGCACCGGGCACAGGCGCTGATGGCCGCCGGCCTGGTCGACGAGGCCGGCAGCCAGCTCGACGGCGCGCTGCCCGCCCTGCGCGCCGAACGCGGCATCACCCGGAACCTGGCCGACGTGGAGCTGTACCGGGCCGTCGCCGCCTACATGACCGGCGACCTCGCCCTGGCCCGCGAGATGGCCTCCTCCGCGCGGCGGCGGATGCGCCGGTGGGGCTGCGAGACCTGCGTCGCCAACGCCACCCTCATCGGCCTGCGCGTGGACACCGTCCGGGCACTGCGCTCCGGCCGCGTCCATCGCTCCCTGCCCACCCGGGTCCTGGCCTTCGCCGACCGGCTGCCCGCACCCAGGCTCGCCGAGCAGGCCGCCCAGGCCCGGATGCTCGCCGCCCGCCTGGAGATCCGCCGCGGCGACGTCGACGCCGCGGCCGGCGTCCTCGAACGCGTCCCCCGGCCGGGCAAGCTCACCCCCATCGACCAACGGATGCTGCGCCGCCTGTGCCGGGCCGAACTCGCCGCCGCCCGCGGCGGACGGGCCGCCGCCCTCACCGAGATCCGCGCCGGCCTGGTCGACCTCGACCACGTCCGCAACCGCATGGGCGGCCTGGAACTGCTGTCCGGCACCGCGCTGCACGGCCGGGAACTGACCGAACTGGCCGTGCACCTCGTCCTCGACGGCGGCAACGCCCGCCAACTGTTCTCCTGGCTGGAGCGGACCCGCGCCCAGACCTACCGCTACGAACCGCTCACCCGCGTCGACGACCCCGAACTGGCCGAACGCATCGCCGAGGTCCGCGGCCTCGTGCAGTCCATCCACCAGGCCGAGCACCACGGCCACCCCACCGCCGCCCTGCGCAGCCGCCACGCCGAACGCCTGCGCGAGGCCAACCGCCTCGGCTGGCACACCGGCCGCTGGGGCAGGCCCCGCCCGGTCGCCGGCCTGGCCGAGGTCATGGCGCGACTCGGCGACCGCGCCCTGGTCAGCTACGCCTCCTCCGAGGACTCCCTGGTCGCCGTCGTCGTCGTCGACTCCGGCGTCCGCCTGGTCCGGCTCGGCTCGGCCGACGCCGCCGCGGAGAGCGCCCGGATGCTCAACGCCGACCTCAACGCCCTGGCACCCGACCACCTCCCCGACGCCCTCGTGCGGGTCATGACCGCGTCCGCGCGCAAACAGGCCGACCGCCTCGACGCCCAACTGGTGCGCCCGCTGGCCGAACTCATCGGCGGCCGCGAACTCGTCGTCGTGCCGACCGGGGCCCTGTACGCGGTGCCCTGGGGCGTGCTGCCCACGCTGCACGCCCGCCCCGCCGTGGTGGCCCCCTCCGCGACCGCCTGGCTGGCCGCCGACCGCGCCGAGAGCCACGCCGGGGAACGCGCCGAGGAGCGCACCGTCCTGGTCCGCGGCCCCGGCCTGCCCGCCGCCGTCGGCGAGATCGACAAACTGGGCGCGCACTACAGCACCGCCACCCTCATGTCCGGCGGAGGCGCCGCCGTCGCGGAGGTCCTCTCCGCCCTCGACGGCGCCGAGATCGCCCACCTCGCCGCCCACGGCGTCCACGAACCCGAGAACGCCCTGTTCTCCCGCCTCGAACTGAGCGACGGGCCCCTCTACGCCCACGAGATCACCGGCCTGGCCAAACCCCCGCGGCACGTGGTGCTGGCGGCCTGCGAACTCGCGCTCAACCGCATCCGACCCGGCGACGAACCACTGGGCTTCGCCAGCGCGCTGCTCGCCAGCGGCGCCCAGACCGTCATCGCCCCGCTGAGCCGGGTCGGCGACCAGGCGTGCGCCGCCGCCATGGACGACTACCACCGCCGCCTCGCCGCCGGGGCCCGCCCCGCCGTCGCCCTCGCCGACGCGATCGCGGTCGACCCGATGCGCCGCCCGTTCGTGTGCCTGGGCAGCGGCCGGGGCTGACCGACCACACCCGCGCCACCCACACCGCACCCACCCGCACCGCCGGACACCCCGCACCCGAACACCCCGGCACCGGACCTCACCCGATCCAGCGTTGCGCACCGCCACCACAGCGGGCTACCATGACCTCAATCCGTGGACGTTGGCCATGCCTCCCGCGGAACATCCCCAGGCGCGAGCCCACCACCCGTGGCGCACCGCCTTCACACCGGACCGTGCCCGCACGGACCACCTCTGTCCCGAAAGGACACCCACCCACCATGACCGCGACCCTGTCCCGGCCCGACACCACCACACCGTCCACTTCGGTCACCGGCGTGCTCGACACCACCGGCGACACCGCCCACCTCCGCACCCGCGGCTACCTGCCCGGCCCCGCCGACGTCCTCGTACCACGACCGCTCCTCGAACGGTTCGACCTGCGCCGCGGCGACCTCGTCACCGGCACCGCCACCCCACCCGCCGCACGCCGCGGCCACCCCCGCCTCACCCACGTCCACCGGCTCAACGACCTCCCACCCGGCCCCGACCGGCGCCCCGCCTTCACCGACCTCGTCCCGGTCCACCCCACCGAACGCCTCCGCCTGGAAACCACCCCCGAAGAACTCACCACCCGCGTCATCGACCTCGTCATGCCCGTCGGCAAAGGACAACGGGCACTCGTCGTCGCACCACCCAAAGCCGGCAAGACCTCCGTGCTCCGGGCCATCGCCCACGGCATCAGCCGCAACCACCCCGAATGCCACCTGCTCGTGGTCCTCGTCGGCGAACGCCCCGAAGAAGTCACCGACCTGCGCCGCACCACCCCCGGCGAAGTGATCGCCTCCACCTTCGACCGCTCCCCCGCCGACCACACCGCCATCGCCGAACTCGCCGTCGAACGCGCCAAAAGACTGGTCGAACAAGGCCGCGACGTCGTCGTCCTCCTCGACTCCCTCACCCGGCTCGGCCGCGCCTACAACCTCGCCGCCCCCACCTCCGGCCGCACCCTCTCCGGCGGCGTCGACCCCGGCGCCCTCCTGCCCCCCAAGCGCTTCCTCGGCGCCGCCCGCAACGTCGAAGGCGGCGGATCGCTCACCATCTTCGCCACCGCCCTCGTCGACACCGGCTCCGCCGGCGACACCCTCATCTTCGAGGAGTACAAGGCCACCGGCAACGCCGAGCTCAAACTCGACCGCAAACTCGCCGAACGACGCGTCTTCCCCGCCGTGGACGTCGAGCGGTCCGGCACCCGCCGCGACGAACTCCTCATGTCACCCCGGGAACTCGCCATCACCCACCGACTGCGCCGGGCCCTCGACGGCCGCGACGTCGACGTCCTCCTCGACAGCCTCCGCAAAACCCGCACCAACACCCAATTCCTCACCCAACTCGCCCACGGATGACCCCCGCGGCCCCTCTTCCGCAACGCCCACCGCGACCTCGACGCACCGCCGTCCACCAGGACGACGTCGCCGCCTTCGCCCGACAACCCCACCGAACCCGGGCCGCCGGCGCACCACCGACGGCCCGGACCACTCACAGGTGCCGCTCGATCTCCGCCAACTCCGCCTCGTCGAACGACAGGTTCGCCGTCGCCGCCACGTTGTCCTCCAACTGCCCCACGCTCGACGCACCCACCAACGCCGAGGTCACGCTCCGCAACACCCACGCGATCGCCATCTGCGCCAACGTCTGACCACGCCCCCGCGCGATCCCGTCCAACGCCCGCACCCGCGCCAACGTCGCCTCGTCCAGGTTCCCCGCGTTCAGGAACGGCGACGACCCCGCCGCCCGCGACCCCTCCGGGATGCCACCCAGGTACCGGTCCGTCAACACCCCCTGCGCCAACGGCGAGAACGCGATGCTGCCCACGCCCTCCTCCTCCAGCACGTCCAACAACCCGTCCTCGACCCACCGGTTCACCATCGAGTAAGACGGCTGGTGGATCAGCAGCGGCGTCCCCAGCTCGCGCAACACCCGCGCCGCCTCCCGCGTCTGCTCCGCCGAGTAGTTCGAGACCCCCACGTACAGCGCCTTGCCCGACCGCACGACGTGGTCCAACGCACCCATCGTCTCCTCGATCGGCGTGTCCGGGTCCGGCCGGTGGTGGTAGAAGACGTCCACGTGGTCCAGACCCAGGCGCTCCAACGACCGGTCCAGCGAACCCACCAGGTACTTGCGCGACCCCCACTCCCCGTACGGGCCCTCCCACATCAGGTAACCCGCCTTGGTCGACACCAGGACCTCGTCCCGGTACGGCCGGAAGTCCCGGGCGAAGATCCGACCGAAGTTCTCCTCGGCGCTGCCGGGCGGCGGACCGTAGTTGTTGGCCAGGTCGAAGTGGGTCACGCCCAGGTCGAACGCGCGGCGCAGGATCGCCCGCTGGCCGTCCAGGGCCTTGTCGTGGCCGAAGTTGTGCCACAGGCCCAGCGACACGGCGGGCAGCTTGAGCCCGCTGCGCCCGGACCGGCGGTAGGGCATGGCTTCGTACCGCGCTTCAGCGGCCAGGTAGGTCACGGTTCTCCCTCGTGATCACGGCGGTGGCGCCCGCCGTCGTCAGGTCGGTCAATCATGGTCCACCGAGGTGGTGGGTGCCGCCGGTGGAGTTCCGGACAGCTCAATTCGACTCGCCTGAAGTCGTAGGGGCCGACGTGGGAGAGGGAGCTGCCGGAGCTGCCGACGGGCTGGAGCGGGCACGTTCCACCGTTCGGCCCACCCGGACGGCCCGGAACTGCGGCACCCCGGAGCGCTGTGGCCGGTTGGTCTGGACCTCGCTCCTCCGGTCGAGTGGTTTCGGGCTCGTTCGGCGGCCCCGAGGCGTTACCTTGCCGGTGTGCAGCGGTTCGGGTGGCTCGTCGTCCTCGCGCTCCTCGCCGGTCTCGTCGCGCCCACCCCGGCGTCGGCGGCGGCGCGGGCGCCCGACCGGTGCGCGGCCGAACTGGACTGCACCGCGGCCGAGTTCGACCGGATGACCGCGGACGAGCGGCTGGAGTTCCTGCGCGCCCTCCAGCGCGGCCCGGCGGCCCTGCTGGGCGCGCCCGACCGGTGGCGCAACATCGAGGGCGTCATCGCGTTCTTCCGGGACCGCGGCCTGGCCGCGCCCGGCACCTGGGTGTCGCACGTGGACGCGGCCATCCTGGAGGGGATCGAACGCGGCGTCGCCCTCGCCCTCGGCCGCTCCCCGGACGGCTTCGGCAACCCCGGCTCGGCGCGCTGGGCCGCCTACCTGACCAGGCTGCACCGCGGCGAGCTGACCGCCCGCGACGCCCACGACCGGGCGTGGAGCGAGGCCGAGCAGGCGTCCACCGAGCACGGCGTCGCGATCGCCGAGGAGGTGCACGGCCTGCGGCCCACCGCGGTGGAGCGCCGCTTCTTCCTGTTCTCCGAGTTCTACCGGTGGACGCTGCGCAACCGGCCGGTGGCGCAGGACCTGCTGCTCTTCTACGGCGTGCTGGCGCACCCCGAGCTGGCGGTGCGGCGGGTGCCGTTCCTGGACTGGTTCACCGACGTGCGCGAGTCGACGCCCTCCTACAAGGGCTCCGAGATCGCCTACGCCTACGCCGGGCTCGACCCGATCTCCGGGGTCATCGGCACCGTGGAGCTGCTCCTGGTCTACCTGCCCGAGCTGTTCCGGGAGTTCCGGGGCGTCCGGTGACGGCCGCGCCTACGACCGGCGCTCCCCCAGCCGCACGACCACGACGCCGAGCAGGGTGAGCACGCCGCCGAGCAGCTGCACGGGGCGCGGCTGCTGGCCGAGCAGCAGCCAGGCGAAGACCAGGGCCATCAGCACCTCGGTCAGCGCCACGAACGACGCCAGGCGCGCGCCCAGGCGGCGGGTCGCCGCGATGCCCGCGACGTAGCCGAGGGCGGCGGTCACCACGCCGAGCAGCAGCACCGGCACCCACCAGGGCGTGGTGAAGCCGTCGAAGGCCACCGGTCGGGTGGTCGCGGTGAACGGGACCAGGCCGACCGCGCCCGCCAGCAGCAGCACCAGGCCGCCGAGCAGGAGGCCGCCCGCGGCGAGCGCGGTGCCCGGCAGGCCGTCCTCTTCCCGCGCCGACAGGACGAAGTAGACCGCCGCGCCGACCATCGCGCCCAGCGCCCACAGGATGCCGGGGACGTTCGCGGCGGCGCCCGAGAGCAGGTCGAGGACCAGCAGCAGGCCCAGCACGGCCAGCAGCGCGCCGAGCGCGGTCAGCCGGCCGGGGCGCTGCCGGTGCCGCAGCCAGAGCCACAGCACGACGGCGACCGGGGCGGTGTACTCGACCAGCAGCGCCACGCCGACGTCCATGCGCGCCACCGCGTTGAAGTAGGACAGCTGGCACCCGGCGACGGCGACCAGGCCGTACGCCACGACCACCGGCGCGTTGCGGCGCAGCAGGTGCCGCCGGCCGCGCAGCTGGACCAGCGCGGCCGGGACGAGCACGACCGCCGCCAGCAGCACGCGGACCGCCACCGCGGCCGCCGAGGACCAGCCCGCCTCCATCAGGCCCCGGCCCAGCGGTCCGGACAGGCCGAACGACGAGGCGGACACCACCGCCAGGCCGAGTCCGGGGCCCAGTCGTGCGCCCACCCGGCTGTCATGAGTCATCGTGGCCATGGCGCATGACGCTATGGACCGGCGCGGTAATCTGTCAACATGGTCTTCACCCATGACACGACCGCCTCCCTCCTCGCGGCGGTCGAGCTGGTGAACTCGGCGGTGGAGCCGGACACGTTGACCGGGCCGTGGCTCGACGCGTTCTACGCCAGGCACCGCTACACCGGGTCCCACGCCGGCGACGCGCGCGAGCTGGACGCGGTCCGCGACCTGCGGACCCTGCTGCGCAGGCTGCTGACCAGCGACCGGGACGCGGCGGTCGACCTGGTCAACGAGGTGCTGGCCGCGCACCGGGCGGTGCCGAGGCTGGTCCGGCACGACGGGCTCGACTACCACATCCACGTGGTGCACCCGGACACGCCGCTGGCCGACCGGATCGCCGCCGAGACCGCCATGGCGATGATCGACGTGATCCGGTCGGACGAGATGAGCAGGTTGTCGGTGTGCGCGGACGAGGCGTGCGACGGCCTCGTGCTCGACCTGTCGCGCAACCGCTCGCGCCGCTACTGCAGCACGACGTGCGGGAACCGGATCGCGGTGGCCGCCTACCGGGCCAGGAGGAGGTAGGGCTCGGGGCCGGCGCTGTCGCGAGCGCAGGTCGGCGGGAGTTCGCCGGCCGGCGGGAGGTGCCGCTCCCGGAAGTCGCCGGCCGGCGGGAGCGCCCGCTCAGCGGGAGTTCGCGGCTGCCGCGGTCTCCTCCAGCCAGCGCTCGTCCAGCGGCGAGCCGGGGAACCGGGCCAGCCGGCGCAGCGGGATGGCCCGCACCATCCGACCCGCCTCCGGGTCGGTGAGCATGGCGTCGGTGCCCGTACCGGCGACGACCTCGCGCAACCGCCCCGCCGCCCACGGGTGGGCCAACCACTGCTCGGCGGTCGAGTCGGCGGACAGCGGCGGGACCACCGCCTCACCGGGCAGCTCCAGCACCGCGCGCAGGCGGAGGTCGCGGGACGACGCGCCCACCTCGACCGCGAAGGCGCCGGGCTCGACGACCCAGCGGCGCAACGCGGTGTGCCAGCAGGCGAAGGCCCGGGAGTCCAGCGCCAGGTCCACGCGGGCCGACTCCCCCGGCGCGAGGTCGACCTTCGCGAACGCCTTCAGCTCCCGCTCCGGCCGGAACACCGAGGACTCCGGGTCCGCCACGTACAGCTGGACGACCTCCGCGCCGCGGCGCTCGCCGGTGTTGGTGACGGTCAGCGACACCCGCGCGGTGTTCCCCTCCGCCTCCACCTCCAGGTCGCGGTAGTCGAACGAGGTGTAGGACAGGCCGTGGCCGAACGGGTAGGCCACCGGGAGCGCGTGCGCGTCGTACCAGCGGTAGCCGATGAGCAGGCCCTCGCCGTAGCGGACCACGTCGTGCTCGCCGGGGAAGTTGCCCACGGTCGGGTTGTCCGCCAGGGCGACAGGGACGGTCTCCGCGAGCTTGCCGGACGGGTTCACCGCGCCCAGCAGCAGGTCCGCGACCGCGCCGCCGCCCGCCTGGCCCGGCAGCCACACCTCCAGCAGGGCGTCGGCGTGGTGCTGCCAGGCCGCGACCTCCACCACCCCGCCGTTCGACAGCACCACCACGACCCGCTCGGCGGCGCCCGCCACCGCCTCCAGCACGGCGACCTGCTCCGGCGGCAGGCCCAGGTGGGTGCGGTCGTAGCCCTCGGACTCCCACTCGTCCGGCAGGCCGAGGAAGACCACGGCGACCGCGCCCCGGGCGGTCGCCACCGCCTCGTCCAGCAGGGCGGCGGCGTCACCGGAGCCGTCCGGGGTGAAGCCCGGGGCGAACCGGACCCCGCGCCCGGCGCGGGCCCGGAGCGCGGTCAGGGCGTCCTCCACGCGGGTGGGCGTGACCTTGGACGAGCCGCCGCCCTGGAAGCGCGGCGTGCGGGCGAACTCCCCGATCACCGCGAGCGGCACGTCACCGGCCGGGTCGAGCGGCAGCACGCCGTCGTTCTTCAGCAGCACCGCGGACGCCGCCGCGGCCTCGCGCGCCAGCGCGTGGTGCGCCTCCTCGTCGTAGGACTGCCCCGGGCCGAGGGCGGGTCGCGCCTTGGCGACCAGCTCCAGGACGCGCGCCGCGGCGCGGTCCACGTCGGCCTCGTCGAGCGTCCCGGCGTCGAGGGCGGCCAGCACCGCGTCCCGGCCGACCCCGCCCGACGACGGCATCTCCAGGTCGAGCCCGGCGGCCAGGGCCTCGTCCCGGTCGTAGACGGCGCCCCAGTCGGAGACCACCACGCCGTCGAAGCCCCACTCGTCGCGCAGCACCTCGGTGAGCAGCCAGCGGTGTTGGGAGGCGAACTCGCCGTTCACCCGGTTGTAGGCGCACATGACCGTCCAGGGGCGGGCCCCGGTCACCACGCGCTCGAACGCGGGCAGGTAGATCTCGCGCAGCGTCCGCTCGTCCACCTCCGCGGACACCGACATGCGCGCGGTCTCCTGGTTGTTGGCCGCGAAGTGCTTCACCGAGGTGCCGACACCCCGGCTCTGCACCCCGTGCACCAGGGCCGCGCCCAGCTCGCCCGCCAGCAGCGGGTCCTCGGAGAGGTACTCGAAGTTCCGCCCGCACAGCGGCGACCGCTTCATGTTCACGCCCGGCCCGAGCACGACCGAGACGCCCAGCGCCCGCGCCTCCGCCCCCAGCGCCTCACCGAGGCGCCGCAGCAGGTCGACGTCCCACGAGCAGGCGGTGGCCGCCGCGACCGGGTAGGCCACCGACGGGGTCGCGCCGAGCAGCCCGAGGTGGTCGGCGTCCTCGGGTTGGCTGCGCAGGCCGTGCGGCCCGTCCGACAGCACGACCCGCCCGACGCCCAACCTCGGCACGGCCCGCGTGCGCCAGAAGTCGGACCCGTCGAGCAGGTCCACCTTCTCCTCGCGGGTCAGCGCGGCGAGCAGGGCCGGGACGTCGTCGAGCGGGGCCGAGGGGGCGCTGTCGTTCACCTTCCAACGACTACCACGCGCCCGTGCGACCCGCGCGGCCGAAGACACCCGTCCGGCTCACGGTCGGGTGAGGCAGCGCAGGGCGATGTGGGCCACGGGGAGGTACGGGAGGACGACCGGCGCCGGACCGCGCACGGTCACCCAGGTGCTCCCGTCCGGCTCGACGCCGTGGCGCAGGGCCAGCCGCAGCGGGCCCAGGCGGGCGCGCCAGGCCCAGGTGCGGGCGGCGTCGTCGACCTCGGTGACGGTGAAGCGCACGCGCACCCCGAGCGGGCCGCGCACCCGGCCGGTGACGCCGGGCGCGAGGCGCGGCGCCGACGGCTCGACGCCGGTGATCTGCGGCGCCCACTCCGGCCAGCGGTGGATGTGGGCGTACCGCTCCCAGACCACCTCGGCGGGGGCCCGGCCCGGGGCTCGCGTGCTGACTTCCACGGCCGCCATGGTCGCCGACGCGGGGCGGGAGCGCCCGGCGAGCCGCACAGCCGCACCCGACCGCACCGGCCACGTCACCCCACCGGCCGGCGCACCCCACCGGCCAACCCACCTCACCGGCCACCCACCTCACCGGCCACCACCCCGCCACCACCGGCTCAGCCGCCGCGCCCCGTCGCCCCCAACACGATCCGCACCCCGTGCCGCAGCGACGTCAACCGCTCCACGGCGGGCGGCACGTCGACCTCCTCCCACCCGGCCCCGGCCACCGCCACCACCGCGTCGAAGCGGGTCACCAACCCGTCCAGCGGCACCCCACGGGCCAGGTCGGCGCGGTGCGCCCAGACCACCACGGTGGCCGGGCGGAGCTTGTCCACCGCGGCGAGCAGCGCACCGGCCGGGAGGCGGGCCCCCAGGTTGCGCCACGTCGAGTCGCACTCGGACAGCGCCGCGCCCAGCGCCTCCAGCGGCAGGGTGTGCTGCTCGTCCGGCGCGCACGCCAGCAGTGCGGCCAGCCTGCCCTCCTCGGCCGGCAGCGGCACGCCGCGCAGGACGTGCAGGATCGCGGCGCTGGTGACGTGCTCGACCTCCACGCCCCGGCCGAGCGCGACGGCCCGACCGCCCAGTTCGACGAGGATCGGCATGAAGACGTGCTGCCAGGCGTCGACCACGCCGTGCTCGGCGACGAGCTTGGCGGCCAGGTCCCGCATCAGCGGTTCGTCGAGGCGGTTCGCCGCCGACAGGAAGCCGCGCCGCGCCGTGCGGGCCTCCGCCTCGCCGAGCGCCGGGCGCGGGTCCGCGGCCGGGGCCGGGGCCGGTTCGCCCAGCACGACCCGGGCCGCGGCGGCCGGGGCCAGGCCCCTGGCGGTCAGCGCGACCATGCGGCGCAGCCGCTCGACGTCCTCCGGGGTGTAACGGCGGTGGTGGCCGCTGGTCCGGGCGGACGGCCCGAGGTCGTACCGGCGGTGCCACGTGCGCAGCGTCGTGGGCGAGATGCCGAGCATCCCGGCCAGCGCCCCCGGCGTCATCCCGCTGCCCTGCTCGACCATCACCCTCCGACCGCGGCGCCCGCCACCGGGCGCAGTCTCGACACCGAACACCCGGGGCCGTCCTCGGTGGACGGTCGCGCTCCTCGGCTCAGGCCCTCCTGTGCCGCTGTGCGATCAGCGTGCGCAGCTCGCTCTCGCCGAGCCCGCCCCAGATGCCGTAGGTCTCCTCCACCGCCAGGGCGTGCTCACGGCACTTCCTCATCACCGGGCAGCGGTGGCACACCTCCTTCGCGCGTTCCTCCCGGCTCCGCCGGGCCGAGCCGCGCTCGTTGGGCGTGTGGAAGAACAGGGTGCTGTCCATGCCGCGGCAGAGACCTCGCAGCTGCCAGTCCCAGGACTCCGCGACCGGCTCGGGCAGTCGTGACAGTTCGGGCATGTGACCACGTCCTCCTCCAGGCGTCCCCGTGACCACCCTACCCTAAATTCGATTCAAAAACGTTGCAACTCGACGCGCCGGAGGCACCCGTTCGGGCGAGGGGGACGATCGTCGGAGTCCAGGGCACCGGGGCGCGGGGCCGCGACCCCACCAGTGCTCGCGCGTTCAGCGGGTCGGTCCCACCCGCGAACCGCTCACCGGTCGTGACGACGGGCGGGCCGGTCCGCCAGGAACCTGGACACCGCCGTGCCCAGGACGCGGATGCCCGCCGTCGAGCGCGGGTCGAGGCCCGCCAGCTCCCGGACCCGCCGCAGCCGGTAGTCCAGGGTGCGCGGGTGCACGCCGAGGGAGGCGGCCGTGCGCGAACGGCTCATGTCGTTGCGGTAGTAGCACTCCAGCGTCCCGACCAGCTCCGGCCCGGCGGCCAGGCGCGCCGCGACGTGGCGCAGCCAGCGGTCCAGCTCGGGCAGTTCCGCCACGCCGACCTCGATCGCCACGTCGGCCAGTGTGGGCACGTGGTCGGGCACGGCCAGGGGGCGCGCCACCCGGCTGATCCGGCGCGCCAGCTCGACCGCCTCGCCGAGCGCGGCCGGCGGGCCGGCCGCGGCGCCGGCCGCGCACGCGCACCCGGTGATCTCCGCGACCGCCCTGGACACCGCGGCGGCCCGCCCGTCCGGGCCCGGCGCCAGGAAGGCGACCAGCTCGGCCCCGCCCGGCCAGGTGGCGGGCACGCGGTGGTGCCGCCACAGCGCGTCGAGGACGTCCTCGCGCCGGGCCGCGGCCACCTCGCCGGGCACGGCCACCCCACCGGGCACGACCACCCGGCCAGGCCCGACCGCCCCGCCAGGCCCGACCACCGGGTCACCCGGCTCGCGCAGGACCCGCACGGCGACCACGAGGTACCGCTCGGGCACGGCGAGGCCGGCGGTCCGCGCGTGGTCGAGGGCCACCGGGTCCCCGGCCACCAGCAGGTCCGCGAGCCGCCGCACCCGCCCCGCCGACGAGATCAGCTCCTGCTGCCCGGCCAGCAGCCCCGCGGTGTACGCGCGCTGGACGGGCGGGGTGCGCGCGGCGAGCCAGGACAGCATCCGCATGGCGTCACCGAGGTCGTGCGGGCCGCACGCCTCGTGGACCTCCCGCAGCGTCGCCGTGGCGTGCAGCGCCAGCACCTGGTCGTGGACCGCGCGGGACAGGCCCCTGCGGCCCCGTTCCTCGCCCATGGCGGTCACCACGGCCAGGTCCGCCCCGGTCATCGGCTCGTCGGCGGCGACGCAGGCGAGGGTGCGGCGGCGGATGTGGACGGCGAACTCCACCATCCGGTCGCGGTCGGCGGGGGTGGTCGCGGTCGCCCGGTACTCGGGCAGCGCGTCGACGCAGAGGGCCACGACGCGCTCGCCGTTGTCGCCGGCACGCCTACGCAGGGCGTCGAAGAGGTCTCCCACGGTGCTCCGTCAGGTGTAGGCGCCGGCCAGCGCCCGGGTCACGGCCGTGCTCAGCACCAGGACGCCGCGCGCCGAGACGGGGTCGAGGCCGGTGAGGCGGTGGACCCGGTGGAGGCGGTAGTCCAGGGTGCGGGGGTGCACGGCCAGCGCGGCGGCGGTCCGGGCGCGGTGCAGGTCGTTGCGGTAGAACGCGTCCAGGGTGGCGATCAGGTCGGGGCCGTCCGCGAGCCGGCGCGCCGTCTCGCCCAGCCACCGGTCGACCGGCGGCACCGCCGCCGCGCCCAGCTCGGCGAACAGGTCGGCCCGGTAGCGCACCGCGTCGGCGCGGTGGTCGGGTGGCGCGACCAGGCCGACCTGCCGCGCCTCCTCCAGCGCGGCGGCCGGCCCGGCCGCCGCGCCCCGGGCCGCGCCGACCGCGCACGGCACCCCGACCCGGTGGACGAAGTCCCGCACCACCTCGCGGGTCCGCTCCTCGGCCCGCGCCGGCTCGTCCGCCCCGACCAGCGCCACGAACTCGCCCGGTTCCTCCCAGCACACCGGGAGCCAGTGGTGGGCCAGCAGGTCGGTCAGGAGGTCGGCCCGCCCGGCGGGGTCGGGCACCGGTCCGGGCATCCGCGCCACCGCGACCACGACGTGCTCGTGCCGGGGCATCGCCAGCCCGGCGGCCACGTCGTCGGCGAAGGCGTCCCCGGCCAGCAGCAGCTGGGCCAGCGACCGCACGCGGTCCACCACCGGCCGCAGCGCCTCCTGGCCGCGCAGGTAGCCCCGCGTGTAAGCCGCCTGCGCCACCGCCCCCTGGTCGGGCAGCCAGCGCAGGGCGCGCATCACCTCGATCACGTCCACCGGGGTGGCGGCCTCGTGCACCTCGCGGAGGGTGAGCGAGGTGTGCAGCGCGAGGACGCGGCGCTGCGCGACCGGGGACACCCCCGCCGCGCCGCGCTCCCGGCCGACCGCCACCACCACGTCGAGGTCGTCCTCCCCGAACGGCCTGTCCTCGGCGGCGAGCGCGACCGTCCGCTCCCGGAGGAAGAACGCGAAATCCAGCAGTTCGGCCCGCGACCGGGCATCAGTCGACATCAGGTGGAAATCGGGCAGTTCCCGGACGTAGGCGTCCACCGCGCGCCTGCTGTGCCTGGCGACCATCCCCCGCCAGCGGGCGAACAAATCCCCCATGCGCCCCGACCTTCCCCCGTCTCCGCCGGCCGAAGCAGGGTCGCGCCGGACCGCTCGGAACGGGTACCGCCTAACGGGGGGCAAACCCGGTCGGCGCACCGGGCGCGCGGAGCGGGAGAGGTGGAATCGATCCACCACGGACGAAGTCCACGCCCGCGAGAAAAGAGACGGGAAAGCAGCGCCGGGGGATCACCGGAGTCCACCGGGACACGAACCCGCAATGCCGCCGGGGACGCGCGCGGCCTCCCCCTCGGCCGCACTCCGCCGGAACTCCCGCCCCTGACCAGTGGCCGGCGGCGCGCGCCGGAACCACCGGTCGGTCCACCGCGCTTCCCGCCCATCGCCCGAACGGTTGAGCCCCAACGGGTGTTCATCGCTCCACCGAACACGCTGAGCGAGAGGTTTCACCTGCGTGACAAAAACGAACAATCATTTTGTAGGCAGGTTGACGAAATCTGCTGAGGACGAAATCAATGCTTGCCCAACAGGTTCGGGGAAACGTACATTACTGACGGGTACACCAGCGATCCCGCCGCCGCTGCCGTATTTTCCCGCACAGTCTCGACGAGGAGATCAGCATGCTGAAACTCAATGCCACTTCGCGCAGGGTTCTCGGTGGTTTCGCGACGGCCGCCGCGGTCGCCGGCACCATCCTGACCGCCGGAGCGGGCGTGGGCCAGGCGGCGACCGCGTCGCTGACGCTCGTCTACAACTGCCCGTTCCCGCTGATCGGGTCGCAGGACATGAGCGTCAGGATCGACGTGGCCAACCTGCCGGCGTCCGCGACGGTCGGCACGCCGATCCCGGCGACCAACGTGACCGCCACCGCGACCGTGCCCGCGGCCGCGACCCTGGGTCTGGCGCTGGTCGGCGCCAAGACCGTGGAGGGCACGGCGAAGGCGCAGACCACCGTGAACAACGCGGGCACCGCCATCGCGGTCACGCCGAACCTGGTCGTGGCCAAGACGAACGTGCCGTCGTCCGGCGCGTTCAACACGGTCGCGACCGGCAGCACGCCGCCCCTCACCCTCACCAAGGCCGGGCTGACGACCATCTCGATCGGGAACTTCAGCACCACCCTGACCCCGCGCAAGGCCGACGGCTCGACCACGGGCCTGGGCACCTTCACCTCCAACTGCACGCTCAAGTCGGGCCAGGTGACCAAGCTCTACGAGTTCACCGTCTCGTAGTCCGCTCCCCCCGGTGGGCCGTCCCTTCGCGGGGCGGCCCACCGGCGTGTCCGGGGCCCGCTTACCGTGGGCCGGTGCTCAGCATCCAGGAACGCCTCTACCCCGAGCTGCCGTGCTTCGGCTGCGGCCACGCCAACCCCCGCGGGTTGCGGCTGCGCAGCCACCCGGGCGAGGACGGCGTGGTGACCGCCGCCTTCACCCCGTGGCCCGAGCACGACAACGGGCTGGGCTTCCTCAACGGCGGGATCATCGGCACCGTGCTCGACTGCCACAGCGCCGCGGCCGTGATGCTGGAGGCGGACCGGCGGGGCTGGCCGCCGCTCGGGGACGCACCCCTGTCCTACGTGACCGCCGGGCTGGACGTGCGCTACCTGCGGCCGTCGCCGCTGCACGAGCCGGTGGAGCTGCGGGCCGCGGTGCGCGAGGCGTCGGAGGCGGAGATGACCGTCGACGTCTCCCTGGTGTGGGACGGCAAGACCCGCGCCGAGGCGGTCGCGCTGTGGAAGCGCTGGCGCCCGCGACCCGCGGGCTGAGCGACGGCGGGTCAGCTCCTCCGGCCCCGCCGGACGGGTCCGCCCAGGACCTCGCCGAGGACGGAGACGCCCTCCTCGATCCCCCCGGCGGTGGTGGCCGCGTAGCCCAGCACGAGGCCGGGCTCGCCCTCGCGGTGGCGGTGCCAGGACAGCGGCTGGACCTTCACGCCCCGGGCCAGCGCCGCGGCGGCCACCTCCACGTCGCCGACCCCGGTCTCGAAGGTGACCACCAGGTGCAGACCGGCGGCCGCGCCGTGCACGCGGGCGCCCGGCAGGTGGCGGTGCAGCGCGGTGATCATGGCGTCGCGCCGGGCGCGGTGGCGGCGGCGCAGCAGGCGCAGCCGGCGCTCCAGCTCCCCGGACTCCATGAGGTGGGCGAGCACGAGCTGCGGCAGCACGGCGTTGCCCAGGTCGGCGTCGCGCTTGGCCGCGACGACGGCCTCCTGGTAGCGGCGCGGCACCAGGAGCCAGCCGGTGCGCAGAGCTGGGGCCAGCAATTTCGACACGCTGCCCGCGTAGCAGACGCGGTCGGCGCGCAGCGAGCGCAGCGCGGGCACCGGCGGCCGGTCGTAGCGGTGCTCGGCGTCGTAGTCGTCCTCGATGACCAGGCCGCCCTCGTCGGTCCACCGCACCAGCTCGCGCCGCCGCCGGCCGCCCAGGACGACGCCGGTCGGGAACTGGTGCGCCGGCGTGAGCAGCACGGCGGCCGCGCCGGAGGCCCGCAGCTCGTCGACCCGGACGCCGTGGGCGTCCACGGGGACCGGGTCGACGCCCACGTGCCAGTTGGCCAGCTGCTGCCGGGCGCCCAGCGAACCGGGGTCCTCCACCGCGACCCGGTCGACGCCGTCGCCGCGCAGCACCCTGGCGAGCAGGGCCAGCGCCTGCGCCACGCCCGCGACGACCACCACCTCGTCCGGGTCGGCGCGGACGCCCCGGTTGCGGGCCAGCCAGTTGGCCACCGCCAGCCGGAACGCGGGCGCGCCGCGCGGGTCGCCGTAGCCGAGGTCGGCCGCCGACAGGGTGCCCAGCACCGCGCGCTCGGCGCGCAGCCACGCGGTGCGCGGGAACGCGGCCAGGTCCGGCACGCCCGGGGACAGGTCGATCCGCGCGGGGGCCGACCGCAGCGCCTCGAACACCCCGGTGCCCGCCGGCGCGGCGAACACGTCGCCGGGTGGGGCGGTCGGCGCGGGAGCGGGCCTGGCGGGCGGCGGCGCGACGGGGGCCGCGACGACCGTCCCGGCGCGCCCGCGCCCGACGACCTGGCCGTCCTCGGTGAGCCGCTGGTACGCCTCGGTGACCACGCCCCGGGACACGCCCAGCTCGGCGGCCAGCACGCGGGTGGCCGGGAGCCTGCTGCCCACCGGCAGGCTGCCGTCGGAGACGGCCTGCCGCAGCCGGCCGGCCAGCCACTCCGACAGGCCGCCGGGCGGGGCGTCCGCCAGGTTGAGCTGGAGGAAGTCGGCGCCCGTTGTGGACCTGTCGACCGGAGTGGTTTTGGACCTGCTCACCGGACCATTGTGGCGGGAGGGTGGGGCCATGCGCACAGCACCCACACCGGCCGGTCCGGCAGCGGTACCGGCACCGGCACCGACGGGCACCAGGGCACCCGGTGCCGCACCGGCCGGCACCGCGACGCCCGGCAGCCCGGCGGCCGGTGCCCCGGCACCCGCCGCCGCACCGGCCCGACCCCCGTTGCACAGCCTCGCCGCCGGCGCCCTCGCCATGGTCTTCGTCGGCGGCAGCGTCGGGGTCTCGCACACCCTGGTCACCGCACCGCTGTTCACCACCCAGGCGGTCCGCTACCTCGCCGCGATCGTCGTCCTGGTCCTGCTGGCGCGGGCGCTGCGGGTGACCGTGGTGCGCCCGCGCGGCCGGGAGTGGCTGTGGTTGACGGGCATCGCGGCCACCGGACTGGTGCTGTTCAACGTGGCCGTCGTGCGCGGGGTGGCCCACGCCGAGCCCGCCGTGATCGCGGTCGCGGTGGCGTGCGTGCCGGTGCTGATCGGGGTGGTCGGGCCGCTGCTGGAGCGCCGCGCGCCGCAGGCCCGGGTCCTGCCGGCGGCGGTCGTGGTCACCGCCGGGAGCGTGCTGGTGGAGGGCGCGGGCCGGGCGGACGCGGAGGGCGTGGCGTGGGCGGCGGTGGCGATGCTGTGCGAGGCGGCGTTCACGCTGCTGGCCGTCCCGGTGCTGGCCCGGCACGGGGCGTGGGGCGTGTCGCTGCACTCGGTGTGGCTGGGCGCGGTGGTGTTCGTCGGGCTCGGGCTGGCCACCGAGGGCGTGGGCGCGGTGGCCGCGCTGACCCCCGGCGACTGGGCCGCGATCGCCTACCTGGCGGTCCTGGTGACCGCGGTGGCGTTCGTGCTGTGGTACTCCACCGTGGCCGCGCTCGGGTCCGGTCGGGTCGGTCTGCTGACCGGGGTGGCCCCGGTGGCGGCGGCGCTGGCCGGTGTCGCGCTGGGCACGCGCGTGCCGGGGCCGCTGGTGTGGGCGGGGATGTCCGTGGTGGTGGTCGGGCTGGCGTTCGGCCTGTGGAGCCGGCGGGGCGGGAAGGGCTCGTGATGTGGTCCCGGCACCCGGCCGGGGTCCGGACCACGCCGTGCCGGGCGCGGGCGGACCCCGGTCCGGCTCCGGGGTGGGAGGGGCGGTGCCCGGTCAGCCCGCCGAGGGCGAGGCGATCGGGTCGACCAGCCAGCGCCCGTCGTCCTCCGCGGCCCGCCAGCGGGCGCGTGGACCGGTCGCGTCGGCGATCACCAGCACCGCCCCGTCCGCGCCCGGTGTGGGCTCGACGGACCACCGGCCCCTCGGCGAGCCCGCCCCGGCCACCACCGACTCCGCCACCGCGGCGCTGTCCCCGGACAGCGGCCGCCCGAACAGCCTCGCCAGCGACTCGGCGTCGCGGTCGTTGAGCGCGGCCTCGCAGGCCCGCGCCAGCTCGTCCGGTGAGGCCGCGCCCCGCTCCGGTTCCCGCGCGATCACCACGGCGATCAGGGCGCTCCACCCCAGCACCACGCCCACCACGACGAACCGCAGGAACCGCGACGACGCGGAACCCGGCGGGCGGCCCTGCGGCGCGGGAAGGCTCACGGGCTCATCCTCCCACCCCGGTCCCGGGGCGGCAGGGATGCCCGGCGCCCGCGGACGGCCCGGTGACGCGTCACCCGCTCCGCACCGACCGGCACCCGCGTCTCGCTGCCGCGCACCACATCACCCCGCCCCACACCAACCACGCCCAGCACCGCGTCTCCCTGCCGCGCCCCGCATCTCCCTGCCCCGTCCCACATCACCCGGTAGCGCGTCACCCAGTCGTGTCCCCGTCCAGCGCGTCGAGCGCCCGCCGAACCCGGTCGGCATCGTCGTCGCGCTCCTGCGCGCGGAACAGCTCCAGCGCCTCCTCCCACGCCGCGCGGGCCTCCTCGTGCTGCCCGAGGGCGGCGTGCGGGTGCCCCAGGTGCTCCAACGTGTCTCCCACCTGGACCGTGTTGCCGATGTCCCGGAACAGCGCCAGGGCCTGCCGGTAGTGCGCCACCGCCTGCCGGTGCCGCCCGGTCCGGTGGTCGATGTAGGCGAGGCTGTCGAGGGTGTCCGCCTCGCCCTCGGGGTTGTCGTGGCGGCGGTGCAGGTCCAGCGCCGCCCGGCAGTGCTCGCGGGCCCGGTCGTGCTCGCCGTTCTGCGCGGCGTACCAGCCGACCATGTTGAGCGCGTTGGCCTCCCACGCCGGGTTGCCGAGGTCGCGGTAGGACTCCAGGGACCGGGTGGCGTGCTCCAGCGCCCGCGCCTCGTCGCCCTGCCGCGACCACGTCCAGGCCAGCGCCTGGTGGATGTGCGCCCGCGTGGTCGGCTCGTGCCGCTCGGCCAGCGCGAGCGCCCGGTCCAGGTGCCCGACCGCCTCGTCGTGCTGCCGCAGCGCGGCGTGGGTGCGGCCGAGGAGGCGGTGCACGCGCAGGCGCGCGGAGGGGTCGTCGAGCCGCTCGGCCGCGACCAGCCCGGCCCGGCAGACCGCGAGCTGCTCGGCCAGGTGCCCCCTGCGGTTGTGGAAGGTGGTGAGCGTCCAGGCCAGGAGCCACACCGCCCGGTCCCACCCGTGCGCGGCGGCGGTCTGCTGGGCGGTGAGCAGGGCGGGCTGTTCGAGGTCGAGCCAGGCCAGGGCCTCGGCGGTGTCGGCAGGCGCGAGGGGCGCGGCGGCGGCCGGGTCGAGCGGGACGACCTCGCGGTGCGGGTCCAGGCACAGGTCGGCGGCGTGGGCGGTGTGCAGGTAGAAGTCGACCACGCGCCGCAGCGCCGCGGTCCGCGCCTCGCGCGGCTGCTCCCGGGCGGTGTCGGCGGCGTAGGCGCGGACGAGGTCGTGCATCGAGTACCGGCCGCGGGCGTCGCGGCTGATCAGCGAAGCCTGCTCCAGCCCGCGCAGCACCCTCCCGACGGCGACCGGCGACAGCCCGGTGAGGGCGGCCGCGGCGGGCAGGCCGGTGTCGGGGCCCGGCGCGGTGGCGAGCAGGCCGAGCACCAGCTGCTGCTCGGCGGTCAGCGCCCGGTAGGACCAGGACAGCACGGCGGGCAGGCTGGCGGCGGGGTCGCTGTCGGCCAGCGCGTCCAGGCCGAGTTCGCGCAGCTCCGCGGCGAAGGTGGCCAGGGGCAGGTCGGCGTGGGTGTGCGCGCGGGCGGCGATGACGCCCAGCGCGAGCGGGAAGCCCTGGCAGGAGGCGATCAGCTCGTCCACCGCGCCCGCCTCGGCCGCCACCCGCGCGGCGCCGAGCCGGCGGGCCAGCAGCACGCGCGCCTCCTCGTCGGTCAGCACGTCGAGGTTGAGGTGGCGGGCGCCGTGCGCGGTCATCAGGCCCAGCAGCCTGCTGCGGCTGGTGACCAGCACGGTGCAGGTGTCGCCGCCGGGCAGCAGCGGCACGACCTGGGCGGTGTCGGCGGCGTTGTCCAGCACCACCAGGAGGCGCTTGTCCACGACCGTGCTGCGCAGCAGGGCGGACTGGGCGTCCGGGTCGGTCGGGATGCGGCCGGGGTCCACCCCGAGCGCGTCGAGGAACCCGCGCACCGCCACGGACGCGGGCATCGGCTCGCTGTCCGGGCTGAACCCGCGCAGGTCCACGAACAGCTGGCCGTCCGGGAACCGGTCCGCGTGCCGGTGCGCCCAGTGCAACGCCAGCCACGTCTTGCCGATGCCGCCCGCGCCGCCGATCGCGGAGATCACCACCGCGCCGGCGGGCACGTCGTCGAGGGCGGCGGTCAGCGCGGACAGCTCGTCGGCGCGGCCGATGAACGACCGGGGCGGGGCGGGCAGTTGCCTCGGGGCCCCGGCGGTCGGCGCGGGGGTGGCGGGGGCGGCCGCGGCGGGGCGGCCGGCGAGCACGGCCGGGTCGGCGGCGAGGAGCCGCTGGTGCAGGTCCCGCAGCGCCAGACCGGGATCGGCGCCCAGCTCGTCCGCCAGCCGCGCGCGGACCTGCTCGTAGTGGCTCAGCGCGGCGGCCTGGCGACCGCTCCGGGCCAGCGCGAGCACGTACTGGGCGGCCAGGCGCTCGTCCAGCGGGTGCCGCCGGGTGCGGGCGGCCAGCTCGGGCAGCAGGTCGGTGTGGCGGCCCAGCCTCAGCGCCAGGTCGGTGCGCTCCAGCTCGGCGGTCCACCGCTCGACGGCCAGGGTCTCGCGCCCGGTGACGGCCCACGGGGTGACCAGGCCGGTGAACGCCTCGCCCCGCCACAGGTCCAGCGCCCGGTCGACCGCCGCCAGCCCGTCGACCGGGTCCGGGGCCGAGCGGGCGCGGGCGAGCAGGCCGCGGAACCGGTGCAGGTCCACGCGGTCCGGGTCGGTCTCCAGCGCCCAGCCGCCCGAGCGGTGCACGATGGCCACATCACCCAGGTCGGCCAGCGCGGTGCGCAGTCGGGAGACGTAGGAGTGCAGACCGCCCTTGCCGCGCAGCGGGACCTCCGCGCCCCACACGCGGTCCACCAGCTGGTCGACCGGCACCACCCGGTTCACGTCGACCAGCAGCGCGGCCAGCACGCACCGCTGCCGGGCGTGCCCCACGTCCAGCCGGCGGTCCCCGGCCCACGCCTCGACGGGTCCCAGCACCCTCAGCTCCACCACGACCGACCTCTCCTCGACGGGCACCCGCGCGCGGGGTCAGGGATATCAGGCCCGGCCGCGCTCCGGGGCGGGAACCGGCTGGTCGTGTCCGTGCTCGCGGTCGCCGCCCGGCCCTGGACCGCCGGCCTACGATCGGGGCGGGGGTGGTCGCGTGGAGTTCCAGGACGTGGTGCGGCGCAGGCGGATGGTGCGCCGGTTCACCGACGAGCCCGTGCCGGACGAGAGCGTGCGGCGGATCATGCGCAACGCGCTGCGCGGCCCGTCCGCCGGGTTCACGCAGGGCCAGGCGTTCCTGGTGCTGCGGGGCGCGGAGCTGGCGCGGTTCCACGAGGTGGTCCGGCTCTGGACGCTGGAGTCGGTCCGGACCGCGCCGGTGGTCGTGGTCCCGTTCGCGGTGAAGGACGCCTACCTCGACCGGTACGCGCAGCCCGACAAGGGGTGGACCGACCGCGCCGAGGAGCGGTGGCCGGTGCCGTTCTGGTACGTCGACACCGGCATGGCGGTGCTGCTGATCCTCCAGACCGCGGTCGACGAGGGGCTGGGCGCGGTCTACTTCGGCATCGGCGCGGACGACTTCGACCCGCTGCGCGCGGAGTTCGGCGTGCCCGGGGACCACGTGCCGATCGGGGCGGTCGCGCTCGGGCACGGGGCCGATGACGACGTGTCCGAGGGCGCCTCGCCGCGGACCCGCGCCCGCCGGCCGTTCGACGAGGTCGTGCGCTTCGGGCGCTGGTAGCCGCCCCGGGTCACCCGCCGGGCCGCTGGTCCAGGGCCCAGCGGATCGCCTCTGACAGCGTCCGGGCCACCGGGACGCCCAGGTCCCGCGCCCCGGTGCGGCCGACCGGCACCCGCTCGTCCGGGCGGTGCAGCACCGGCCGCGCGCCGCAGGTCCGGGCCGCGTGCAGGTCGTCCACCCGGTCGCCGATGACGAGCACCTCCCGCGCGTCGACCCCGACGGCGGCGAGGTGGCCGCGCAGGTGGGCCGCCTTGCCCGGGGTCTCGGTGGTCCGGAGGCCGTCCACGTGGGAGAAGAAGCGGGCGATGTCGGCGCGCCGGGCAGCCGCGAGCAGGTCGGCGTGCGGGCGCGACGACAGCAGCGACTGGGTGCGGCCGGCGTCCCGCCACGCGGTCAGCGCCCCGACCGCGTCCGCGACGGCGGGCCGCGCCCGGTCGGGGCGGACGTGCCGGTCCGCGGCGGACCGCCCGGCCCCGGTCGAGGTCCACCCCGCCTGCCGGTCGTGGTGGTCGGCGGGCGGCCAGGTGAGCAGGCTCGCCGGGGTCACCCCCTCGGGCCAACCGTCGCGCGCGAACGCCTCGTCGGTGGCGGGTGCCACCGACGGGGCGCCGTCGAACAGGGCACCGTGGAACAGGGCACCGTCGAACAGGGCGCCGTTCCAGTCCCACACGATGTGGCGCATCCGCATCCGTTCGAACCCCTCCACCGCCGGCGGCCGAGTCAGGGCGCGGGCCGGGCGAGGAGGTCCGCGACCAGCGCCGACACCAGCGCCGCCCGGGGCGCCAGGTGCTCGATCAGCA
The DNA here is from genome assembly GCF_042658445.1 of Saccharothrix lopnurensis. Classification (NCBI taxonomy): domain Bacteria; kingdom Bacillati; phylum Actinomycetota; class Actinomycetes; order Pseudonocardiales; family Pseudonocardiaceae; genus Saccharothrix; species Saccharothrix lopnurensis. The sequence goes on from NZ_JBHSQO010000030.1 coordinate 26,947, forward strand.
CGTGCTCGTCGTCGGCGTGCGCGCCACCCCCGACCGCGCCCAGGCCGTCGAGGGTCGGGGTGCCCACCCCGGCGGTGAAGTTGCCGTCCGACCCGCCGCCCACGGCCACCCCCGCCAACGGCGGCAGGCCGAGCGAGGCGGCGACCTCCCGGGCGCGCTCGAACAGCGCGGCGGACGCGGAGGCGGGCATCGGCGGGCGGTCGGGCCCGCCGACCACCTCCAGCCCCGCGCCGTCGAGCACGGGGCGCAGCCCGCGCATCGCCGCGTCGACCCGCTGCTGCTCGGCGGTGTCGCGGGCGCGGGCGTCCACCGCGAACGCGCCCGCCGCGGGCACCGTGTTCGCGGACGCGCCGGCGGACGCCAGGGTCGGGGTCACGGTGGTGCCGCGCCCCGGATCGCCCAGCCCGGACACCGCGAGCACCTGGTGCGCCAGCTCGACGGCCGCGTTGACGCCGCGCTCGGGCTCCAGGCCCGCGTGGGCGGCCAGGCCGCGGACCCGCACCTCGTAGCGCGACACGCCCTTGCGCTCCAGCTTGAGCGCGCCGCCCGGCGCGGACGCCTCCAGCACCAGGGCGGCCGCGCAGCCCGCCGCCTCGGCCTGGACCAGCTCGCGCGAGGACGGCGACCCGATCTCCTCGTCCCCGGTGACCAGCAGCGCCACCCCGGAGCGGTCGGGCAGCGCGGCGAGGGCGTGCAGGGCCAGGACGAGCCCCGCCTTCATGTCGAAGCAGCCGGGACCGCGCAGCACTCCCCCGGCGGTGGTGAACGGGTGCGTGGCCAGCGAGCCGAGCGGCCACACCGTGTCGTGGTGGCCCAGCAGCAGCACGCGCGTCGGCCCGTCGCCGAACCGCCAGCGCAGGTGCGTCCGGCCGGCCACCACGACCCGGTCCGGGGCCGCGCCCAGGCGTCGCCCGCCGACCCGGGCGACGACGTCCGCGCTCGCGGCCACGGCCGCCAGGTCTCCGGACGGCGACTCGCACGTCACCAGCTCCTCGACGTCGGCCAGCACCGCGGGCAACGCCGACCGCAGGCGCCCCACGAGGTCCAGGGGGTCCACCTCAGCCCACCTCCGGGACGGCGCGCAGCAGGAAGTGCGCGCACCGACGCCCGTCCGGCAGCGCGGAGAACGTCACCGGGACCCAGTCGCGCGACCGCGGTTCCCACACCAGGAACACGTCTTCCCCCCGGGGGATCAACTCGTACTCCCGGACCCGGTCGGGCACCAGGTGGGCCATCGGGCCCGTCATCGTGACGCGCAGCCTCGGGCCGTCGTCCTCGAACACCTCCAGGCACGTGCCCGCGCGCTCGTAGGCGCCCACGTGCCGCCGGGCGTCCACGGGCGCCGGGTCGGCCGGCGGGCGCGGTCCGCGCGGCACGGCGACGTCCGCCAGCTCGGCGAAGACCTCCCGGAACAGCTCGTCCGCGAGGGGCTGGGAGCTGTCGCCGTTGGTCAGCAGGACCACCGCCAGCCCCTCGTCGGGCAGCAGCCGCAGGAAGGCCCGCTGGCCCGCGGCGGCGCCGTTGTGGCCGAGGGAACCGCGCCCGTCCCACTCGTCGCGGAACCAGCCCAGCCCGGCGGAGCACCCCGGCTCGACCGCGCCGCGCCGGTCCGCCTGGTGGGCCGCCATGGCGGCGGCGCCCGCCGCGCTCAGCAGCCGGGTGCCGTCGGGCGCCAGGCCGCCGGTCAGGTGCAGGCGGGCGAGGGCCAGCACGTCGGCCGCGGTCGAGTGGACCAGCCCGGCCGGGCCCACCGAGCGGGGCAGGGCCCAGGTGGCGAGGCGTTCGGTCCCGTCGACGTCGAGGTGGCCCACGGCGGTGCGGTGCAGCAGCGCCTCCTCCGGCAGGGTGCCGGTGCGCGCCAGGCCCAGCGGGGTGATCAGCAGGTCCCGCAGCGCGGCGTCCCAGGTGCCGCCGGTCAGCTCCTCCACCAGCCGGCCGGCCAGGACGAAGCCGGAGTTGCAGTAGGACCAGGTGGCGCCCGGCGGGTGGAGCTGGGCGACCTCCGACAGCCGGTCCGCGTACCGCGCCACGCAGTCGTCGCCGCGGCCGGTGTCGGTGAACACGTCGCCGTCGAGGCCGCTGGTGTGGGTGAGCAGGTGCCGCGCGGTGATCCGCGCCCGGGGGTCGGGCAGCCGCAGGCCGGGCAGCACGTCGGTGACCGGGGCGTCGAGGTCCAGCAGGCCGTCGTCGGCCAGCCGCGCCACCAGCGTCGCGGTGAACACCTTGGTGATCGAGCCGATCAGGAACACCGAGTCGGTGGTGGCCTCCACGCCGGTGTCCCGGTTGAGCACCCCGTGCGCGGCCCGGACCAGCTCGTCCTCGCCGTCCGGGCGCAGCCGCAGGACGCCGAGCACCGCGCCGGGCACGCCGTGCCGCCGGGCCAGCGCGGACAGCCTGCGCCGCCAGTGCGCGGCGTCCAGCGGCGGTCTGACCCGGCCGGTCCCGTTCGGCCGGGACCCGACCGCGTGCCGCCGCACCCAGTCCGCCACGCGCCGGTTGAGGTCGACGCGGTGCGACGGCGTGCCGTCGAGGAAGAACAGGTGGCTGCCGCCCGGGTAGAGCACCAGCCGGGTCGGCACGCCGCGCTCGCGCAGCGCGGTGTGCCACTGCCGGGCCTGCCCGACCGGGCAGCGCAGGTCGTCCAGGCCGTGCAGGAGCAGGGTGGGGGTGCGCACGTGCTCGACGCGGGCCAGCGGCGACATCGCGGCGTAGTCGCGCTCCCAGTGCCGCCCGCGCAGCTCGTGGGTGCCGATGAAGTGGCCGCCGTCGGAGACGCCGACCATGCTGGTGAGGTCGCTGATCGCGCCACCGGCGACGGCGGCGGCGAACCGGTCGTCCCGGCTGGTCAGGTAGCAGGTCATGAAACCGCCGTAGCTGTAGCCGGCCACGGCCAGCCGCTCCGGGTCGGCCAGCCCCTCGGCGACCAGCTCGTCCAGCGGCTCCAGGAAGTCCCGGGCGTCGCCGGTGCCCCACGCGCCGAGCGCGGCGAAGCAGAACTCCTCGCCGTAGCCGTCGCTGCCGCGCGGGTTGAGCAGCAGCACCACCCAGCCCTCGGCGACCAGTTCCTGGTGGTAGAGGTGGTGCTCGTCGGCGGCGCCGCACCAGGCGTTGTGCGGGCCGCCGTGGATGTCCAGCAGCAGCGGCCGCGGCCCCGTGAACGACGGGTCGCGCACCAGCCAGCCCGGCACGACGGTGCCGTCCGAGACGGTGAACTCGCGTTCCTCCCGCGGGTGGGGCTCGGGCGCGCCGGCGCCGTGGTCGGTCAGCACCACCTCGGCGCCCGTGGCCGGGTCGACGCGGACGAGTTCGCCGAAGGAGGTCGGTGTGCCGAGCACCACGACCACCACACCGCCCGCGACGGCCATCCCGGACACCGACCGGCCCGCGCCGGTGAGGACCGGGGCCGGCGCGCCGCCGTCGACCGGGACCGCCCACACGTGGGTGCAGCCGCGGACGCGGACGCAGAACAGCACCGCGCGGCCGTCGTCGGACAGCGCGGGCGGCGCGCCGGGGTAGTTGGGGCTGCCGGGCATGACGTTGCGGTCCAGGGCCGCGCCCAGGTCGACGGGCGCGCCACCGGCCGACGGCAGGCGCAGCAGGCGGTCGAAGCCCACCGGGCCGTCGGTCGTGCCCACGGCCAGCAGCGCGGTCCCGTCCGCGGTCCACCCGACGCGCAGCACCGTGCCGCCGGGTGGGCCGACCTGCTCCGGCGGGGACGTGCCGAGTGCGTCCACGACGTGCGCGGGGGTCCGCTCGACCAGGTCGGCGTCGGGCGCGGTGGCGGCGGCGAAGGCGAGCCGCGTGCCGTCCGGGCTCCACGCCGGCGCGCCCGCGTGCCAGTCGCCGTCGGTGACCTGGCGGCACTCGCCGGAGGCCGCGTCGACCACGTGCAGGTGCCGGCGCACCGTGCGCAGCAGGCCCACGCCGTCGACCTGGGAGTCCAGCCGGTCGACCACCACGGGCGCGGTCGCCCGGTCGTCCCCCGCGTGCCGGTCGACCGGGGCGCTGAACGCGAGCCGCGTGCCGTCCGGGCTCCACTGCGGCGGGCCCGCGCCCAGCGGCAGCGAGGTCAGCGGTGTGGCCTCGCCCCCGGCCGCCGGGAGCAGCCAGACCTGGGCGGGGCCGTCCTCGGCGCGCAGGAACGCCACGTGCCGCCCGTCCGGCGACCAGGCGGGCGAGGTGTCCGACCGGCCGCGGGTGAGCCGCTCGGGCCGACCGCCCCCGGTGCCGACCCGCCACAGGCAGCGGGTGGTCACGTCGGCGTCGACGTCGCTGGTGCGCAGCACGTACGCGGCGTGGGCGCCGTCGGGCGACAGCGCCGGCTGCTCCGGCACGGCGAGCGAGGTCAGGTCGTCGATGCGCGCGCGTCGGGTCAACGGTCGCTCCCGGGGTCCGGTGGTGGGCGGAGTGGCGCTCGCCACTGTCTACCGGCTCGGGAGGGCCGGGACCGCCGGATTGACCGGAGTTCCGGGATGCTCGTTCGGGGTCACCCCGTCGTGTCCGTCGGACGGCGACGCCGGGCGGTGGGCCGGCACGACCCACCGGACCCGCGTCACCAGGTCACGGGCAGCTCGTACACCCCGTAGACGAAACCGTCGTGCTTGAAGGGGATCTCGGCGAGGTCCGCGGCCAACCGGAGGCCGGGCAGCCGCCGGTACAGGGTGCGGTAGACGACCTCCAGCTCCAGCCTGGCCAGGGGCTGGCCCAGGCACTGGTGCACGCCGAACCCGAAGGCGACGTGGTGGCGCGCCTCGCGGGTGAGGTCCAGCCGGTCGGGGTCGGGGAACGCCCCGGGGTCGCGGTTGGCGATCTCGTTCGGCAGCACGAAGCCCTCGCCCGCGCGGACCGGGCAGCCGGCGACCTCCATGTCCTCCCGGGCGAAGCGGCGGCGACCGCCGTGGGTGATGTTGAGGTAGCGCAACAGCTCCTCGACCGCGCGGGTGGCCACCGCCGGGTCGTCGGAGTCGCGCAGCAGCGCGAGCTGGTCCGGGTGGCGCAGCAGCACCAGGGTGCTCAGCGCGATCATGTTGGCGGTCGTCTCGTGCCCGGCGATCAGCAGCAGCACGCCCATCTGGGTGGCCTGCTCGACGGTCAGCTCGCCCGCCCGGATCTTCTCGCCCAGCCGGGACAGCAGGTCGTCGCCCGGGTGGTCGAGCTTCGCCACGACCAGGCGCCCCAGGTACTCCCCGAGGCTGCCCATCGCCTCGCCGCGCTGGGCCGGCGTGGAGCCGCGGTTGATGAGGGTGCTGCTGTTGCGCTGGAAGAACTCGTGGTCGGCGTAGGGCACGTCGAGCAGTTCGCAGATCACCAGCGACGGGACCGGCAGCGCGAAAGCCTCCACGAGGTCGACCGGCTTCGGCCCGGCCAGCAGGCCCTCCACCGCCTCGTCGACGATCCGCCGCACCATCGGCCGCAGGGCCTCGACCTTCTTCACCGCGAACGCCGCGCCGACCATGCGCCGCAACCGGGCGTGCTCGGGGTCGTCCATGCCGATGAAGCTCAGCGTCCCGCCGTTGCGCTCGGCCTGGCTGGGGTAGTCGGGGTGCGTCATGTCCGCGCTGACCCGCCGGTCGGTGAGCACGGCGCGCTGGTCCGCGTAGCGGGTGACCAGCCACGGGGTGCTGCCGTCCCAGAGCCGGACCCTCGTCAGCGGCGTGGCCGCCTGGAGGTCGCGCAGCGGCGGTGGCGGGTCGAACGGGCAGCCCTCCGCCCGGGGCATCGGGTAGTCGGGGATGTCGTATTCGGAGGTGTCGTATTCGGAGGTGTCGTGCCCGGAGGTCTCGGTGGTGCCGGTCATCGCGTTCCTCCGGTCAGGAGCCGGGGCTCCAGGAGCTCTTGGCGGTGGTGGCGGGCCTGCTTGGGCATGTTCCAGCCGAGGACGCCGATGGTCTCGCCGCCGCGGCGGTGGGCGACGACGAAGCGGCGCGCGGCCGGGTCGCCCGCCAGCACCTCGGCCTCGTCGGTCGGCACGCCGTGGACGTGCAGCCTGGCGTCGAACTGGTCGGTCCAGAAGTAGGGCACGGGCGCGTACGCGCGGTCCGCGCCCAGCACGTTGTCGGCCACGACGGCGGCCTGCTCGGTGGCGTTGGTGCGGTTCTCCAACCGCAGCAGCACGTCCAGCCGCTCGTGGCGCCAGCGCGCGACGTCGCCGACGGCGTAGACCCCGTCGGCGGCGCGGCACCGGGCGTCGCACACCACGCCGTTGTCCAGGGTCAGCCCGCTGCCCGCCAGCCACTCGGTGTTGGGGACCGCGCCGAGCGCCACCAGCACGACGTCGGCGGGCAGCACCTCGCCGCCCGCCAGCCGCACGCCGGTCACCCGGCCGTCGCGCGACTCCAGGCCGAGCACGGCGGACCCGAGCCGCAGCCGCACGCCGCGTTCGGCGTGCAGGTCCGCGAGCAGGCCCGCGACGAGGGGGCCGAGCTGGGCGGCCAGGGGTGCGGACTGGGGGCCGGCCAGGGTGACGTCGAGGCCGAGGACGCGCGCGGTCACGGCCACCTCGGCGCCGAGCACGCCGTCACCGACGACCACGAGCCGCGTCCCGCCCGGCGGGGCGGGGCGGAGCGGGTGGGAACGCAGCAGGTCGGAACGCAGGGCCAGGGCGTCGTCGAGGGTGCGCAGCACGTGCACGCCGGCCAGGGCTCCCTGGCCGGGCTGGTTCCGGCCCGGCTGATCTTGGCCGGGCTGATCTCGGCCCGGCTGACCTTGGCCCGACTGACCTTGGCCCGGCCAGCCCTGGCCCGGCCAGCCCTGGCCCGGCCGGTCTTGCCCCGGCCGGTCTTGCCCCGGCCGGTCTTGGCCAGGCCCGGCCTGGCCCGGCAGCGTCCGGGGTCGCACACCGGTCGCCACCACGATCGCGTCCGCCCGCAGGACGAGCCCGCCGGCGGTGGTCACCGCGCGGGCGTCGAGGTCCAGGGCCACGGCCCGGTCGCCCAGGACGAGCCGCGCGCCCAGCGCCTCCAGCACCTCGTCACCGCGCAGCCGGGCCCGCTCGGGCCCCCACGCGCCGGCCAGGACCTGCTTGGACAGCGGCGGCCGGTCGTAGGGCGGGTGCGGCTCGTCGCCGAGCAGGGTCAGCCCACCCGGGTAACCCCTGCGGCGCAACGCCTCCGCCGTGGCCAGGCCGGCGGCCGAGGCCCCGACGACCAGCACCTGGTCCGGCGTCGTCACGCCCGCTCGCCGAGCGTGATCGCCGCCGCCGGGCACACGTCGGCGGCCTCGCGCACCGCGGTGTGCAGGTGCTCGGCCGGTTCGGGGTCGAGCAGCACCACCACGCCGTCCTCGTCGCGCTGGTCGAACACGTCCGGCGCGGCCAGCACGCACGAACCCGCGCCGCAGCACTTCTCCTCGTCCACGAAAACCTTCATCACCCGTGCTCCTCACTCGTTCGCTCGCCGGTCGCGGTGACCGGCGCCAGCCACAGGCCGGCCACCGCCGAGACCAGACCGGTGGCCGCGTCGTCCCAGGACGCCCGCGCCGTCGGGACCCCCGCGGCCAGCGCCCGCTCCCGTTCCGCGCAGGTGTGCGTCACCAGGTGGCGGGTCATGGCGCCGCGCTCCAGGTAGACCGGCAGCGGCAGGGCGGGCAGGCACCGGTTGAGCCCGTCGAGGACGCGCCGCACCGATTCGGCGCCCAGCGCGTCCTCGACCACGACCCGCCGCAGCGCCGGGTCGGTCATCACCCGGGCGCCGAACCGGGCGTACCAGGAGGGGCTGCCCAGCGCCGCCAGGTGCTCGGTGAACGGGCGCACCAGGCACGCCACCCAGTCCCACACCTGGGCGCCGGCCCCGACCCGGGCCAGCATCCGCGCCCGCGCCCGCTCCACCGGCCCGGCGTGGCGGCGCACCACCGCGCGAACCAGCTCGGCCCGGGAGCCGAAGTGGTGGCCCACCGCGAAGTTGTCGCCCCGGCCCGCTTCCTCACCGACCTGCCGGTTGGACACGGCGTGGACGCCGCGTTCGGCGAACAGCCTCTCGGCCGTCGCCAGGATCAGCTCCCGCGTCTCGGAGGACCGCTCGGCCCCCGCTGCCCTGCCGCTCATCACCACCCAGCCAAGCAAGCCCGAGCAGTTCAGTCAAGCGACTGACTTAAAACCGCTGGTAACCGGTCCGTAACGGTATGTCGCGGGTCGGGTGGGGGCCAGCGACCCCGGCCCGGCCACCCTCAGGCGCGGCGCGAGATCGGCGCCAGCAACAACCCCGTGATCGCGTCGACCAGCCCGCCGGCCGCCTCGTCCCACGTGGACCGCGCCACGACCGCGTTCTCCGCGACGGCGCGTTCCCGCTCCGCGCACACGTGCACGACGAGGTCCCGGATCATGTCCCCGCGCTCCGCCCGCACGTCGGCCGGCAGGTCGGGCAGGCACCGGTCCAACCCGTCCAGCACGTCCCGCAGCGAGGGCGTCGCCAGCGCCTCGTCGACCATGATCGCCCGGAACGCCGGATCGGTCATGGCCTGCGCGCCGAACCGGGCGAACCACGTGGGGTCGCCCAGCGAGGCCAGGTGGGTGGTGAAGGGCCGCACCAGGCAGTCAACCCAGTCCCGCACGTCCGCCGACCCCTCGGCGGCGGTCACCAGCTCCCGCCGCAGCGGTTCGATCCGCTCCACGTGCCGGCGCGCGATCGCCCGCACCAGGTCGGCCTTGGTGCCGAAGTGGTAACCGACGGCGGCGTTGTTCCCCTGGCCCGCGGCCGCGCTGATCTGGCGGTTCGAGACCGCGTAGAGCCCCTGCTCGGCGAACAGCCGCTCCGCCGTGGCCAGGATGTGCAGGCGGGTGGCGCCGACCTGTTCCGCGCGCGGGGTCCTGCCGACGTCGGTCACCACGGTCACCACCGTACCGGCACGTCACGCAGCCCCCCGACCACCAGCCCCTCGACCCGGCGGAGCTCCTCCGGCGCGATCGCCAGCTCCAACCCGGGGAGCCTGCGCACCAACACCTCCAGCACCACCTGGAGCTCGGTGCGCGCCAGCGCCTGCCCCAGGCACGAGTGCGCGCCCGCGCCGAACGCCAGGTGCGGGTTGGGGCTGCGCGCGAGGTCCATCTCGGACGCCCGCTCGAACGCGGTCTCGTCGCGGTTGGCCGCGCCCGTGCTGCACATGACGGTGGTGCCGGCCGGCACGGTCTCGCCGGCGACCTCGGTGTCCTCCGGGATGTAGCGCGGCATCCCCAGGCCCGGGTTGGCGTCGAAGCGCAGCACCTCCTCCACCGCGGGGCGCACCAGCGACGGGTCCGCGACCAGGCGTTCCCACCGGGTGCGGTCGGCCAGCAGCATCCCGACCATCTTGCCGATCATGTTCGCGGTGGTCTCGTGCCCGGCGACGAGCAGCGCCTGACCGGTGGCGACGAGCTGCGCGTCCGACAGCTCGCCGCCCGCGATCAGCGCGCTGAGCAGGTCGTCCCTCGGCTCGGCGCGCTTGGCCGCGACGTGCTCGCCCATATAGGCCACGAACTCCGCCTGGGCCGCGCCGATCTCGGCCTCGGTGTAGCGGGTCAGGTTGAGCAGGGTGTCCGACCAGTGGGCGAACCGGTCCCGGTCGGCGTCCGGCACGCCGAGCAGGTCGCAGATCACCCACACCGGCAGCGGGAAGCCCAGCGCCGCCTTGAGGTCCGCGGGCTGCTCCCCCGCCACCAGCTCGTCGACCAGCCGGTCCGCCATGGCCTCGATCGCGGGCCGCAGGGCGTTGAGGCGCTTGACCGTGAACCAGCGGCCGACCTGCTGCCGCCACCGCTGGTGCGCGGTCCCGGAGTCCGGGAGCACCACGGCCATCTCGTTGTTGAACACGCCGCCGGACTCGCTGTCGGAGATCCGGGCCGCGTCGGGCGCGTTGAGCTGCCGGGTGAAGCGCGGGTCGGACAGCACCTGCCTCACGTCGGCGTAGCGGGTGAGCACCACGGCCCGGTCGCCGCTGGGCAGGCGCACGGGCGCGACCGGGCACCCCCGCCGCAGCTCGGCCCACTCGGCGGGCGGCTCCAGCGCCGTCGGGTTGGGGATCGGGTAGTTCGGCAGCGACTCGTGCGCCACGGGACGCCCTCCTCGTTGATCGACGTTCGGTGCCCCACAGTGAAGCGAGGCCCATATGGTAAGTCAAGCGACTGATTTAAATGCTGATCCGGCCGACCCGCTCGAAGCCCGAGCCGTCGCTCAAGCTCCCGGCACCGCGTCGCCCTCCTCGCCCACCCCGGCGCGGAACAACCCGTCCAGCAGCACCGGGATCACGCGCCGGGCCGCCTCCGGCGTGGGCGTGGCCTCGACCGCGCCCTGGAGCATGGCCAGCACCACCGCCACGTCGTCGAGCACGACGTGCCGCCGGAGGTGCCCCGCCGCCCGGGAGCGGGCGAACGGCACGCGCAGCGCGTCGAGCAGCCGGCGGGCGCACCCGCGCTGGTCGGCCACCGGGAACCCGCGCAGCTCCTCCACCAGCGGCCGCATCAGCACCTGGTGGACCATCACCTCCCGCAGCAGCGCGGGGAACGCGGCGGGGTCGTCGGGGTCGCGCCCGGCCGCCTGCCGCAGCAGGTCCAGCTGCTCGTCGGTCACCGCGAGCAGGAGGCTGCGCCGGTCGGGGAAGTGCCGGTAGACCGTCGCCTGACCCAGGCCGGTGAGGTGCGCGATCCGCGTGGCGGAGGGCATCCGCAGGCCGTGGCGCACCGAGTCGCCCACCACCGCCAGGATGGCCGCCCGGTTGCGCCGGGCGTCGCTGCGTCGCGGACCTGCCATGCCGCCACCCCGGCAACCAACCGATGTTACCCGTAGGTAATGAGAGTAGCACCGGGTGTGATCCCTCGGTACCCGTCCGTAACCTGCCGGACTTGACGCCCTTCCGTGGGCGACATCGAGGAAGGAGCGGGCGTGCGCAAACGTCTTCTCGGGGCCCTGTGCGCGGTGCTGGCGGCCGTGGTCGCCGCCCCGACCGCGCGAGCCGAGGCACCCGTCGACTACGTCGCCCTCGGCGACTCGTACTCCTCCGGCACCGGGGCCCCGCCCTACACCGGCGGCACGTGCTTCCGCAGCCCCCGCGGGTACGCCCAGCTGTGGGCCGACAGCCACGAGGTGTCCTCGTTCCGGTACGCGGCCTGCGGCGGCGCGACCACCCAGAGCATGACCAACCAGTTCGCCTCGCTCGACGCGGGCACCGACCTGGTCTCCCTCACCATCGGCGGCAACGACGTCGGCTTCGCGAACACGATGATCACCTGCGTGACCGCGAGCGACAGCGCGTGCCTCAACGCGGTCGACGAGGGCGTGGACGAGGCCAACACCGTCCTGCCCGCCAGGCTCGACACCACCTACGCGACCATCCGCAACCGCGCCCCGAACGCCACCGTGGTCGTCCTGGGCTACCCGCGCCTGGTCGAGCCCAACGGCAACTGCCTCAACGCCACCAAGCGCGCCGCGCTCAACCGGGGCGCGGACGCCCTTCACGCGGTCATCGCGGCCCGCGCCGCGGCCGCCGGCGTCCGCTACGTCGACGCCCGAGCCCACTTCGCGGGCCACGGCGCGTGCGGCTCGTCGCCGTGGATCAACCAGTTCTCGCTGCTGCGGCTGGTGGAGTCCTTCCACCCCAACACGACCGGGTACCGGTCGGGCTACCTCGCGCTGCTCAACAGCGTCACCGGCTGACCGGTCGGGAGTACCCCGCGTCCGCGGGCCGGGCGCGGGGCACTCCGCGGCCTGGAACCGAACGACCGCACGGCGCAGGCGGGTCGGGACGCCGTCACTCCTCCGGCGGTGATCGCGGGCGCTGTTCGTACTGCTCGGTGCGGCGCGAGGACCTCTCGGGCCGGTGTCAGGGCTTCTCGAAGTGCTGGTAGTCGATCGGCGTGTCCCAAAAGCCGCCCCAGGTCCAGCCGCGTGTGGTGAACGCCCGCTCGGTGGCGTCGCCCGCGTGGATCATGCCGGGCACGTCCTGGGTGCGGTCGACGTAGGGCGCGCCGTTGGGCGGGTAGACCGCGCCACTGCGGGAGATGTAGGGGTTCTGCACGGTGTTGATGTCGATGGCCCGTCCGTAGGAGTGGTTGGACCAGGCGGTGCCGCCGGTGATCGCCCGGCAGTTGAACGCCGAGGTGTTGTTGGCCGCCATCGACGCGTCGTCGTCGGAGTCGTACTTCTCGATCGTCTCCATCCGCTGGATGGGGAACCGGGCGAAGTACAGGTCGGCGAAGACGCGGGCGACCTCGACCGCGAGATCGGCGTTGACCACCAGCTCGCCGCGGTGCACCGCACCGTCGAAGCCCACGAAGTTCAGGCTGATCAACCGCAGCCGATCAGGCCCGACGGGGCAGCCCTCGCGCCGGCTGGAAGCGAGCCGCTTCGCGGTGACCGGCTTGATGACGGCGACGTAGGGCGGGAGACCACTGCCGGCCGGTGCGGCGAGTTCCACGGTCCGGGCGGGGGTGGCGGACGCCGGCGCGGTACCGACCAGGAACACGGACACGGTGAACGTGACGAGCGCGAAAACTCGGGTTCTCGACTTCACAGAACTTCCTCTCGATCTTTGCTGAGACAGAGTGGGGTTCGTTGTCGGACTCCCGCGCCGAACCGGGTGGCGCCGGCAACCGGCCCGGTTGACCGTCCTGACCACGTCGATCATCGCACTCGGCGGCATGGGGGCGCGTTCCGCTACTCGGTGACGAGAGCACCGAGCGCGGGCCACGGCGGACCCTTGCGGAGCAGGGACAGGATGTTGCGGCCGTGCCGACGCCCATCCGGGAATTCATCGCGGACGTCCCAACGCCAGGCGGCGACCAGCGCGAGCACGAGCCGCCGACATTCCGCGAGCAGGACGTGGTCGAGGGCCGGATAACGCGCGCCGACCTCCTCGGGCACGTGGGCCACGTCGAATTCGACGGGTCCGCGGCAGCACGTCTCGAAGTCGATGAACAGCAGGCCGTCACGGGTGCTGAGGAGGTTGCCGGGATGCGGTTCGCCGTGCAGCAGCTGCTCGGCGGCACCGCGGCCGCGGATGCGTTCACGAGCACTCCTCAGGGTGCCGAGGAGGAGATGCCGGTCGGTCTCGGTGAGCGCGGGGGTGTCATCCCGGTGCGCGACCAGCCGTTCGGCCTCCGCGACCCGGTCCAGGAAGTGCGGGGTTGCCATCTCGACGCTCCGCATGCCGGCGTGCAGGCGTTGGAGCGCGTCCGCGTACGCGCCCGCGAAGTCCGGGCCGGGAGTCACGACGTCGTAGTAGGTCCACAGGGTCACGGCGAAGCCGTCGCGTTCGTGGACCCGCGGCTCGACCCGGGGCTCCAGCGCTGCGACGGGGCTCGCGGTTGCGGCGAGTCGGCCGGCGAGCTCGACCTCGAACGCGGCCACCTCCCGTCCCACCAGTGCCACCCGGGCGAAGACGCCGCACGGCAGCAGGCGCAGGGCGAGCATGTTCGAATCGTGGATCACGACCGCGTCGTCCACCGGCAGGCGCAGCTCTCCGGCCAGTGCTGTCGCCGCGGCCACCGCACGCGACACCATCTCCGCCTCCACACCGCGGATCCTCGCACTACGCCACCGTCGTGGCGAAGCTGGGGCGAGGGACGACCGCACCGGAAGTGGCCGGATCACCATCCCCCACCGCGTTCCGGCCGGGTACGGTTCGGCCATGCACACGGTGGCCGTTCTCGCGCTGGACAAGGTGGTCCCGTTCGACCTGTCCACCCCGATCGAGGTGTTCACCCGCACCCGCCTGCCCGACGGCAGGACCGCCTACCGGGTGAAGGTCTGCGGGCCCGAGCCCGTCGTGGACGCGGGCGCGTTCACGCTGCGCCCGCCGTGGGGGCTGGAGGCGCTGGCCGAGGCGGACACGATCGTCGTGCCCGGCCGCTCCGACCTCGGGCCCGTGCCCGAGGAGGTCCTGGACGCCCTGCGGCGGGCCGCCGCGCGGGGCACCCGGATCGCCTCGATCTGCACCGGCGCGTTCACCCTGGCCGCCACCGGGCTGCTCGACGGGCTGCGCGCCACCACGCACTGGGTCGCCGCCGCCGAGCTGGCCGCCCGCCACCCCCTGGTCCTGGTGGACCCGGACGTGCTCTACGTCGACAACGGCCCGCTGCTCACCTCGGCCGGGGCGGCGGCGGGCCTGGACCTGTGCCTGCACCTGATCCGCCGCGACCACGGCTCCGCGGTGGCCGCCGACGCCGCCCGGCTGTCGGTCATGCCCCTGGAACGCGAGGGCGGGCAGGCGCAGTTCATCGCGCACGACCTCCCGCCCGCGCCGCGCGGCTCGGAGCTGGAGCCGCTGCTGCGGTGGCTGGAGGACAACTGCGCGGACGAGCTGACCCTCGACGACATCGCCGCTCGGGCGGGCACGAGCATCCGCACGCTCAACCGGCGCTTCCGGGAGCAGACCGGCACCACCCCGCTCCAGTGGCTGCTGCGCACGCGGGTCCGCCGGGCCCAGCACCTGCTGGAGACCACGGACCACCCGGTCGACCGCATCGCCACCCAGGTCGGGTTCGGCTCCCCCACCGCCTTCCGCGACCGGTTCAAGCGCGTGGCGGGCACCAGTCCCCAGTCCTACCGGACCGCGTTCCGCACCCCGCGACGGGAGTTGGCCGGAACCCGTTGAGGGTTGGCCTTCCAGCCACTGTTCCGCGCTGCCCGGCGGCGTCAGGATCGACGTCGTGATCACCACTCCGCCCTTGCCGGCAGAACCCTTCGCCCGGGACACGCTGGACTTCCCGCGCTCCTCGGTCTCCCCGGCCGCGGCCAACCACAGCATCCGCGCCCACGCCTCCGCGGAGTTCCTGGTCGACCAGTGGGACGCGTGCGGGCACGAGGAGTACGACCCGCGGGCCGTGTTCTCCGCCGCGGCCCGCTGTGCCGGCTGGTCGCCGCCGGCACGGCCCTGGACTTCGGTGCGGACTCCGAGCGCGTCGGCGGACATCCCGGCGCGGTGGGGCGACTGAACCACCGCCGGCCGGGTGCGGCGCGCGGGGCCGGTCGTCGCCGTTGACGGCCGACCCCGCGCTTCACCGTCCTCAGTAGACGGTGGCTTGCCGGGACGTCGCCCTGATGCCGTTGGAGCCGTTGAAGATGCGGTTGCCCCAGGTGGTCAGACTGGCGCGGTTGAAGCCGGAGACCATGTCCAGGTACTCGACCCCGCCGCCGTTGCCGCTCCACGACCAGCCCAGGTAGCCGATGCGCTGGGACTGGGCCGTGGCCATGATGGTGTTCTCGTCCGGGTTGCCGTCGGAGTGGTTGTCGCCGAACTCGCCCACCACGATCGGCAGCCGGTTGTTGACGAAGGTGTTCAGGTAGGACGTGACCTCGGCGGCCGTGTCGTACACGCCGTACATGTGGATCGAGAAGACGGTGTTGCGCTGGGGGTCGGCGTTGAACACCGAGGACGCGTTGTCGCGCATGGTGTTCGACCAGTCTTGACCCCAGTTGGGCGCGTCGACCACCAGGGTGTGGGTGAAGCCGTTGGACCGCAGCCGGGAGATGGCGTTGCGGGTGTCGTTGGCCCAGTTGCCGTAGTTGTTGTTGCCGTACGGCTCGTTGCCGATGTTGACGATGACGTAGCGCTCCTGGCCCACCAGGGCGCTCTTCACGCCCAGCCAGTAGTCGACCGCCTTGTTGAGGTCGACCGCGCCGCTCTGCTCGCCGTAACCGGTGGTGTCGTGCGCCTCCAGCACGCAGACCAGTTTGCTCGACCGGCACTGCGAGACGATCGTGGACACCGCCGAGGTGCTGGTCCAGGTCCAGCGGGCGCCGGTGCTCAGCACGACGCGGACGGTGTTCGCGCCGAGCGCCTTGATGTCCTTGAGCGCCTGGGCGGTGCGGTCGGGGTACCAGGCGTGCGCGTGGTTGACCCCGCGCATCACGAACTCGCTGCCGTTCGCGTCGTAGAGCCGGCCGTTGCTGACGTAGAAGCCGTTCGCGGCCGACGCCGCGGGTGCGCTCAGCAGCGGTGCGAGCGCCGCGAGCAGGGTCGCCACCGCGACCAGGGCCCATCGTTTGACCACGTCTACCTCACCATGTCGTCGTTGACATCGTTGACATCCGGTCCGCCGGGCGGGCGGCGGGACTCGGCCTGTTCTCGGATACAACCAGTTAACCGGTTAAGCGTCAACAGGTGAGGTCGGCGTATTGGTTGGCTGTGTCAGGGCTTAAGCGGTAAATATTCACCTGGACCGTTTGGGTACCCGGAATGGTCCGGGCGGCAGGGCGTTCCGCTGTGCCGACTCGCCCGCGGCGGCCGCGGCTGGTCAGCGGCGCTCTCGTGCGGTGACGCGGTAGCCCGACTCGCACAGGGCCGGCTCGCCCGTCACGACAAGGACGTCGAGAGCCACCTCGATCCGGCGTGCCAGGCCCGGCTTCACCAGGTCACGGGCGGCGTCCAGGGTGTGGAGGCCGACCGAGCGGATCTCGGGATCGGTGGGTTCGATCCCCGTCACCTCTTCCTCGGTGATCACTCCGCCGTCGAAGACGAACGCCAGCCCTTCGGGCATCGGCCCGTCGGTGGGGATGTGGTCGATCAGCAGGAGCCGGCCGAGCGGACGGTTGATGTGGATCTCCTCCAGCACCTCGCGCACGGCTGTTCGCCAGGGTGCCTCGTCCGCGTCGACGGAGCCGCCGGGGATTTCCCAGGTCCGCTTGTAGGTGGTCTCGACCAGGAGCACCCGGCTCTCCGCGTCCCGGAAGAGGACGCCTGCGGACGCGCGCTTCCGGTTCAGCGAGGCGGCGTACTCCTCGAACGGCAGAAGGTCCACGGCACAGGAGGCTACCGGGCGCGCGAGAACCTCATCCCGTCCACCGGCGCCGGGGATCTTCGCGCTGTCGTGCGCGGAACGCCCGCCGCGCGGTGTGGACCACCACCGCGCGGCGAGCCCCTCGCGCTACGGCAGCGTCGGACCGAGGTACGGGATCTCGGTGCCGGTCGACGCCACCGCCGTCGGCGCCTCGCCGCACAGCGCCGCCGGGACCACGGTGAGCAGCACGTGCTGGTGCGCCGCGACCGGGGCGGTGATGTCCTGGTTCATGCCGGCCGACACCTGGCCGCTGAGGTCGGTCGTGTGCAGGCTCCACGTGTTGTAGCCCGGCAGGTCGCCGCCGTGGCCCCACAGGTCCGGGCCGCCGCAGGGGCTGGGCAGGCGCATCAGGCCCAGGCCGTAGCCGATGGGGCCCAGCGCTCCCTCGCGGAACTCCTTCATCCGCGCCAGCTGCTCGGCCGGCAGCAGGCGCCCGCCGAGCAGCGCGCGGAAGAAGCGGTTCAGGTCGTCCGGGGAGCTGATCACGTTCCCGGACGCCCACAGCCGCGACCACACGTACGTCGTCACGTCGGTGAGCGGGGCCTGCTCGCCGTAGAGCCGCTCGTAGCCGCGCGCCGCCGGGCGCGGCAGGAACGGCTGGTGGCTCGGGAAGGACGTGTCCCGCAGGTGCAGGGGGCGGAAGACGCGCCGCTCCAGCTCGCCGGCGAGCGAGCGGCCCGTGATCCGCTCGACCAGCAGGCCGAGCACGGTGTAGCCGGTGTTGGAGTAGGAGAAACCGGTGCCGGGCGCGAACAGCAGCGGCACGCCGTCGGTCGCCCGCCGCACCAGCTCGGCCGGCTCGAAGCCCTCCCAGCGCTTGGTGTCGACCTCTTCGAGGGTCTGCCAGTGCGCGATGTCGCGCGGCACGCCGGAGGTGTGCCCGAGCAGCTGGCGGACGGTGATCGGCTCGGCGTAGGGCAGCAGGCCGGGCAGGTGGTCGGCGATCGGGTCGTCGAGCCCGAGCCGGCCCTCACCGACGAGTTGCAGCACCACCACGGCGACGAACGTCTTGGTCACGCTCGCGACGCGCACCCGGCCGCGCGGGTCGGGCGCCCGCCCGGTCCGCAGGTCCCCGACACCGGCCGAACCGCGCCAGGTGGCGCCCCCGTCGACGACGGCCGCGTAGGAACCGGGCACGCCGGCGGCGACCACCTGCTCCAGCGCGTCCCGCACCGGCGAGCCCGGACTCGCCTGGATCCCCGTCACCGGACCGGCGACGAGCGCCGCCACCGCCCCGACCACGATCAGTGTCCGATTCATCCCCATGTGGACAGACTGCCCGACCGGCTGCCGGCAGGCCACTCGCGGGGTCCACGACCGGTCACGGTTCGCGCCGGGCCGGCTGGGCGAGCCACGCGGTTCGAGGCGGGAGACAGGCGGCCGGGACCCCGCCCCGTCGAAGTCCCGCCGCGTCAGAGCCCCGCCCTGGCCCGTGCCGGGTCCAGCGTCGGTCCCGAGGCGAAGGAGGCGAGCCACCCGGCCTCGACCTCGACGGGGGTGGTTCCGGCGTAGCCCAGGGCGATGAGCGCGTCGCCGCCCGCACCCCGCGTGAGCGGGAAGGCGGTGCCGTCGTCGGTGACGAGGTGGTGTGCCCGCCCGCTCCGGACCAGGGCACCGCGGCCCGCCGGGATGCCGGACGTCCGCGCCAGGTCCAGTTCCGACCGGGCGAGCAACTGGTCCGGCGGCGGCAGGCGGTCGGGCGCGCCCGGGATGCCCAGGGCCGGGCCGGGGACGGGCAGCTCGGCCCGGGGCACGACCTTCGGGCTCACGTCGGAGCGGCCGAGGACCAGCAGCGCGGACGCGTGGTTCGGCACGGGGCGCAGGCGTCCGTCGAGGACCACGTAGCGGGCGCCGGTCTCGCCCTCGGCCAGGAAAGCGCCCTCGTGCCACCACGGGGCGGCCACCGTGGTGGCACGGCCGGCGACGCCCAGCGACAACGCCGCCAGGACGGCCGCGGTGACCAGGGCGCCGGCCAGCAGACCGAGGCGCAGCCGCCGCTCCGACGAGTCGACCCGCCACCGGCTACCGGTGACCAGGGCGGAGGACAACCGGGACGCGAGGTGCCGGTGTGCGCCGCCGCCGAACGGGGTGCTCATGCCGCGATCCAGCCGTACAGGCCACAGACCCAGGCGAGGACCGGGAGCAGCACCACCACGAGCCCGAGTTCGCCCAGCGCCACCCACCTCCGGGTGGCCGGCGACGGCCGGTCGCCCCCCAGCGCCAGTGCCGTGGCCGCCGCGGCGACCACCAGCGCCGCGGGCCACCGGAGGGCGGGCGGCGCGTGGAGGGCCGCGCCCACCAGCGCCGCGCTCAGCAGCAGGGTGCCGGTCACCGCACCCGCGAGCCGTTGCGGGAGGAGGCGGAACCGCCGCGCCCGCACCAGGACCAGTGCCGCGAGCACCGCGCACAGCACCGCGCCCGGCGGACCAGCCAAGACCGGCACCGGGATCGCGGCGAGCACCACGATGTCGGCGACGACCAGACCCGCGGTCAGGAACCGCTGCGCGTCGTGCGCGAACTCGGCGGTCACGTCGGCGTGCGGGTCGTCGTCCGCGGCCCTGAGATCGGCGATGTCCTCCGGGATCGGCGGGACGGTGATGCGCGCGGCCCTCAGCGCGAGCCCCGGCAGCAGCGGCTGCACGAGCACACCGGTGACGGCCAGCACCGCGCCGACGGTGGCCGGCGGGACGCCCGCGGCCCACGCGGCCGCCGCGCCCGCGGTCACCGCCGCGCAGGTACCCGCGGCGACGAAGACCGACCGCGACGACGACGCGGACAGCGCGGCGAGGACGGCCGTCACCCCCGCGGCCACCGAGGCCGCGAGCACCTGCGACGGCGCTCCGGGCACCAGCGCCGCGGCGCACGCGGCCGCGTGCGGCACCGCCCCGCCGCGCAACGCCGCCGACGCCGCCGCGCCGCGGGGCGCACGGGCAGCGAGCAGGCCGGCGAGCAGGAGGAGCACCGCACCGGCGCCCGACACCACGGCGGGCAACCGCAGCGCGGCGAGCGCGGTCAGCGCCACGAACGCCAGCACGGCCCATGCGGTCCTGGTGTGCTCGATCCGCCAGTGGTCGGGCCGCAGCGCGGTGGCCGCGGCGACGGCCTCCACCGGGTCGTCGAAGCCCGGTTCCGGCACCAGCGACGAGGGGGTGCGCAACACCAGCACGTCACCGTGGCGCAGGCCGAGTTCCGCGGCGCTGCGGGCGGTGTCGAGCGGTTCGCCCTCCCGGTCGCAGATCAGCAGGCCGCGGTGCTCCGAGGCGGTGTGGCGGCTGATGGCCGGCAGCACGTCCGCCACCGGCACCGACACCGGCAGCACCAGGTCGACCAGCCCGCCCGGAGTGATCACGGAGACCCGGCACACCTCCCGGTCGACCTCGCCGCCCACCCGCACCTCCACCCGAACAGCCCGGAGGAGCAGCCTACCCATCCACCCCGCCCCGTCAGTAGGCTCGCCGCCCATGAGCAGCGTGCCGTTCCGCCGACGGCGCCTGGCCGCCCCGGAGGTGTCCGGCGGTGAAGTGCACCTGGAACCGCCACCGGAACTGCCCTCCGCCGCCGATCCCATCAGCCTGGTCACCGCGGACCTGCTGCTCGTGCTGTCGGTGCTCGCGGCCGTCGCCGGGTCGGCGCTGCTGCTGGTCGGGCGCGGCCAGGTGCCGCTCACCCTGGTCGGGGTCGCGCTGATCGCCGGTGCGGTGGGCGGCGCGGTGCGGTCGTCTCGCGACCGGCGCGGCTCCGTCGACCAGGACCGCGTCGACTTCGAGCGGTACCTCGACCAGATGCGCGAACGGGCGCGGGAGGCCGCGACCGCGCAGCGGGCCGAGCGAACCTGGGTGCACCCGCCGCCCGATGCCCTGTGGTCCCTGGTGGGCACACCCCGGATGTGGGAACGGGTGCGTGCGGACTCCTCCTTCGGGCACGTCCGGGTGGGCACGGGTCCCCAGCGGTTGGCCACCCGGCTGGTCCCGCCGCAGACCGGGCCGGTCGAGGAGCTGGAACCGCTGTCCACGCTGGCGCTGCGCCGGTTCGTCCGCCGCTACTCGCTGGTGCCGGACCTGCCGATCTCGGTCGCGACGCGGGGCTTCGCCGGCATCCGCTTCAGCGGCGACGAGGAGAGCGTGCGCGGGGTCGTGCGGGCGATGCTGTGCGCGTTGGCCTTCTTCCACGGCCCCGACGTGTTGCGGATCGCGGTCGCCGCCGGGCCCGGGGAACTGGCCGAGTGGGACTGGGTGAAGTGGCTGCCGCACGTCCTGGACCCCACGCGCGCCGACGGCGCGGGACCGGCGCGCCTGATCGTGGGCTCGATCCGCGAGCTGGAACGGCTCCTGGGCGACGACCTGGCCCGCCGCCCCGCCTTCAAGCGCGGGGCGCCGCCGCTGGAGGACCGGCGGCACCTGGTGGGCGTGCTCGACGGCGTCACGCCCGAGCACGACTTCCTGCTGACCCCGGAGGGCCTCGGCGACGTCGCGGTGCTCGACGTGTCGGGGGTGGGGCTGCCCCGCTCGCGCTCGCTGGCCCTCGCCGTCGCCCCGGACGCGCTGGAGGCGCTGTCCTCCACCGGTGCGGAACGGTTCGGCCGGCCGGACCACCTGAGCAGGGCGCAGGCCGGGGCGCTGGCCCGGCAGCTCGCGCCGTACCGGCTGTCCACCGGGCAGGCGGCGCTCGGGGGCCCGACGCGGGCCGACTCGTTCCCCGGCTTGCTGGGGTTGGACGACGTGGACGCGCTGGACGTGGACCGGCTGTGGGCCCTGCGCGGCGAGCGCGAACTGCTCAGGGTGCCCATCGGGTACGACGACCGCGGCCGGCCCGTCGAGCTCGACCTCAAGGCCGGGACCGGTGTCGGACCGCACGGCCTGGTGGTCGGCCGGGCCGGCGCGGGCAAGACCGAGCTGCTGCGCGCGCTGGTGCTGGCGCTGGCGGTCACCCACCCGCCGGACGAGGTGAACCTCCTGCTGGTCGGGGGTCCCGAGTTCCTCGACCTCACCGCGTTGCCGCACACCACCTCCGTCGTCCCGGTGCACGGGACCGACGCCACGCAGGTGGCGTTGCTCGAACGCCTCGGCCACGCCCTGACCGGCGAGCTGCACCGCAGGCGGAACGTGCTCGGCGAGCACGGGAACCGGCGCGACCACGAACGAGCCCGCGCGCTCGGCGCCGACCTGGAGCCGGTGCCGGCGCTGCTGATCGTGCTCGACCGGTTCGACGCCCTGCCGGACGTGCCGGAACTGCACGCGGTCCTGCTCGAACTGGCCCGGACCGGGACCTCGCTCGGGGTGCACCTGCTGGTGGCGGTGCGGCAGGTGGGCGGGAACTCCCCGCGCGGCCTGGACCGGTTCGCGTCCTACCGGATCGCGATGAGGGCCGACTCACCCGAGGAGAGCCGGGCGACGATCGGCACCGACGACGCGCACGAGCTCTACCCGGGCGAGGGCCTGCTGGTCCACCGGAGCGGGACCGGCAGGTTCGTCGTGCCGCCGGTGTCCGGGCCGGTGGGCGGGGCGGGCGGGTCGCCCAGACCGGTCCTCCCGTTCACCGGTGAGCACGTGCCCGTGACGGCGATCGAGGCTCCGGACCACCGGACCAGCCTGCTGGCCGCGGTGGTCGGGCGGCTCGTGGGTCGCGCGCCACGGGCGCGCCCGGTCTGGACGCCGCCGCTGGACGCGGCGGCCGGGCTGACCGAGCTGCTCGGTCCGCTGCGGGAGGACCCCGCGCGCGGGCTGTGCCCGGAAACGGGCGGCGGCGGGCTGCTGGTGCCGATCGGGCAGGTAGACGACGTCCGGGAGCACCGCCACGACACGCTGGTCGTCGATCTGTCGGGGCACGTGGTGGTGGTCGGCCGGCGGAGGTCGGGCAAGAGCTCCGTGCTGCGCGCGCTGGTGATGTCCCTGGCGCTCACGCACACACCGCGCGAGGCGCAGGTGTACTGCCTGGACCTCGGTGAGGACGGCGCACTGGGCGACGTGGCCGGGCTGCCCCACGTCGGCGTGGTGGCCGGCGCCCCGGACACCCAGCGGGTGCGGCGGACCGCCGAGCTGGTCTCGACCCTGCTGGCCGAGCGCGAGGAGCTGTTCTTCCGGGTCGGCGTGGACTCGATGGCGGACTACCGGGCGCGGCGCGCGGCGGGCGAGTTCGGCGAGGCCCCGTACGGCGACGTCCTCGTGGTGGTCGACGACTGGGGCCGGCTGCGGCGGGAACACCCCGGTGTCGCCGACGGGCTCGCCGCGTCGGCCGCCCGCGCCGCCGACCACGGCATCCACCTGGTGGTGACGGCGACGGCGTGGGAGGACGCACCGCACCGGTCCGGGTCCGCGCTGTGGTCGGTGCTCGAACTGCGCCTGGCCGACCCGGCGACGTCGGAGGTGGGCCCGCGGTACGCCGCGCGGGTGCCGGAGAACCGCCCCGGGCACGGCGTGGAGGGTTCCGGGCTGCGGTTCGTCACGGCGCTGCCCCGCGCCGACGGCCACACGACGTCGGAGGACCTGCCCGCCGGGCTCGCCGCGCTGGTCTCGCGGATCCGCGGCGCGTGGCCCGGTCCGCACGCCCCCGCGCCGCCGGTGCTGCCGGACCGCCTCGACGCCGCCGACCTGCCCGCGGTGCCGCCGGGCGGCGCGATCCCGATCGGGATCGGTGGCCGGTCGGCGCGGCCGGTGTTCGTCGACTTCACCGCCGCCGCCCACTTCCTGGTGTTCGGTGACCGCGGCTCGGGCAAGTCGACCCTGCTGGGGCTCGTCGCCGAGGCGCTCGCCGGCCGCCACCGTCCCGGGGAGGCACGCGTGCTCCGCTGGGACCGCCGCTCACCGCCGTCGGCGGAGGAGATCGCCTCCGTGGTCGAAGACCTGAGCGGGCGCGAGGACGGCGGGTGGTCGGGCCCGGGGTACTTCCTGCTGGTCGACGACTACGAGGCGATGACGCCGCCGGGCGGGGTCAGCCCGCTGCGCCCGCTGGCCCGGCTGCTGCCGCGCGGTGCGCAGATCGGTCTGCACGTGGTGATCGCGCGACGGGCGCGGGGCGCCGCGCAGGCCAGGTACGAGACCGTGCTCGCGGCCCTGCACCGGATGGGCACGCCCGGTGTGGTGCTCAGCGGCGACCCGGACGAGGGCGCGGTGCTGGCCGACCAGGCGCCGGTGCGCCGGTCACCGGGCCGGGGCGTCCTCGTCGACCACGACGGCACGACCTCCGAGGTGCGGCTGGCCCGGACGGCTCAGCGACGCGGTTGAGGCGCGGTGACCGGCAGGCCCGCCTCCTGCCGGATCCGGCGCCACTGCGCGGTCAGCAGCGCCAACCGGTCCCCGGTGTCGGTGGAGCCCGCCGCGTCGGTGAGGTACGCCCACTCGGCCGGGGTGAACACGGCGAGCACGCCGCTGGGCAGCTCCCCCAGCACGGCGGCTCCGCGCCCGAGGGGGAACGGGGCCAGGCCGCGCCGGCGGGCCGCGGACAGCGTTCGCCGCACGAGGTCGGACGCGCTCCGCGCGAGTGGGGCCAGGTCGACCCGCGCCAGCGCGACCTCCAGCCCGTAGGCCGGCGGCAGCCCGGCGGGGCGCATCACCTCCAGCGCGAGTACCACCTCCAGGTAGAGGGCAGGTTCGAGCCGCAGCAGTTCGCGCATGTCGGCCGCACGCGCCACGACGGCGACGCGGTCGCGCAGCACGGCGTCGACGATCACGTCCCGACCGAAGTGGGCGGCGGCGAGCCTGATGGCCTCGGCGGCCACCCGCGGCCGCTCCCCCGTCACCCGGTCGAGGAGTTCGGGGAGGTCCTGCGGGTCGCGAGCGGTTCGTGCGACCGGCTGTCGCAGCAGGACCCCGATCAGCGCCGACCGCTCGGGCTCGGGCACGGGGTCGAGGACGCCGACGACGTCGGTGAAGCGGCGGATCGGGACCTCGGGGTCGAGCAGCAGGCGCAGCACGTCGGCGACCGGCGGCGCGCCACCGGTCCGCGCGGGGTGGAACAGCGCGTCGCTCAGCTCCGCCAACGGCAGGACGCCGGCCAGCACCCGGTCGAGGGCGCGGTCCCCGACGAAACCCGTGCTGCGGTGGACGTCCGCCACGCCCCGGCGGTCCACCGCGGCCGGGCGCTCGGCCGCGGGGCGCAGCTCGACACCGACCGGGGCGCCGCCGTGGTCGGTGACGAGGCCGACCTCGTCCAGCAGCGAGCGCCACGCCTCGTCGTCCAGGCACGCCCACCAGGACAGGGCGAGCTGGCGCCACCGGGTCGGCGCGTCCTCCGGCTCGCCGAACAGGTCCGCGAGCCGCACGCCGCCCTCCGCGGTGGCGAGCAGCAGGAGCAGGACGTTGAGGCTGTACACGGCCATCCGGGTGGGCAGCTCGGGGTCCGCCGGCTGGTAGGCGTCGAACCGGCGGGTCGTCACGGCACGACGGCTGACCCGGAACAGCTCGACCAGGGTGGCGTGGACCCGGGCGGCCAGCGCGCGGTCCCGGCGGGCCAGCTTCACCACGAACCCGACGATCGGGGCGCGGGCGGTGAGGGGCTGGAACGACAGCAGGGCGTGGAGCACCGAATCGTCGGGCTCGGCCCTGGTGGGAACCAACCGGTTGCGCCCCGCTGCGTGCGCGTTGTGCAGGTCGACCGCCGCGTGCACCGCCAGGCGCGCCACCAGGTACTCGCTGAACGTGGCGTGCAGGAATTCGTAGGTGCGCAGTTCGTCGGTCCCGATCCCGGGGGTCCGCGCGGTCGGGTCGGCGAACGACGCCCTGGCCACGTGCACGAAGAAGAAGCGGCCGACGAGCAGCTGCGCCGCGGTGAGGGCCTGGCCGATGCCGACGTCGTCGCGGCGCTGTCCACCGGGATCGCTCAGCAGCACTTCCAGGTCCTGCTGGAGCCCCTTCTCGCTGACGAACTGGCTGGCCCGGTTGAACATCGCGAACGCGGCGAACGACAACTGGTTCAGCTCGTGGTCGATCAACCTCGCCACCTCGTCCTCAGAGGCGCCCGCCCGGGTCTTGTTCACCTCGCGGCGGACGAACGTGGTGAGCAGCCGCTCGTACAGCTCCGCCTGGTCGATCTGGGTGCTCTCCCGCTGGAGCGCGTTGCCGTCGGCGTCGTAGAGGGCGAGCATCATCAACAGCAACGGCTGCTCGGCGAGGTGGCGGTGCCGCCACACGGTGTCCAGTCGCAGGGGTTGCAGATCCAGCGAGGCGCAGTAGCCGGCGTTGGCCTCGTTCCACCGCTCCAGCCAAGCGCTCACGCGCGGCTCGTCGAACGGCTCCAGGCGCAGCACGGTGGCTCCGCGCGGGATGCGGGCCCGGTGCGCCACCACGGTCCGGCTGGTCACCACGACGGCCAGCGGCCGGGACTGGCGGCGCTCGACGTGCTGGAACTCGCGGACGCGCTCCAGGTAGTCGGAGCGGCTGCTGGAGCTGCCCTGGAGCAGTTCGTCGAAGCCGTCGAGCAGGACGACCGGCATCGAGTCGCCCGCGGTGTCGGCCAGGTCGTCCCACTTGACGTCGCGGTGCAGCGCGTCGCGCAGGGAGTGCTCGATCTGGTCCATGATGAGGGCGTCGGCGGGCACCCTGCGCAGGTCGACGCGGATCGGCCGGTAGCCGGAGGCCCCGAGCTGCGCCGCCAGCGCCCTGGTCAGCACGGACTTGCCCGCACCGGGGTGACCGAGCAGCACCAGCGGCAGTTCGGTGGCCACGGGTGAGCCCAGGTAGCCGGCTAAGAACCCCTGGATGTCCTGGCGCACCTCGGTGACGTGCGCGCGCCACCAGCGGTCCTCCGACGGGCTGGCGCCGGGACCGTGCTCCACGGCGCGGAACGCCGGGTTGACGTAGCCGTGCGCCAGCACCGGGATGTCCAGGTCCGCTGCGGCGCCGTGCTCGACGGCCTCGAACAACTGGCGCTGGAAGTCGTCGCGGTAGGCGTGCGCCAGCTCGCCCCACCTCTCCGGCGCGGCGGCGCCGCGCGGTTGGAGCCTGCGCAGCAGGCGGCCCAGCCCGTCCAGGCCGGTGCGGGTCTCGCGGAGCACCGCGACGATGTCGTCCAGCTTGGCGTAGACCTCGGGCGGGACGGCCCGCCGGACCTGCTCCCGGGTGTTGGTGTGCTCCCACACCGAGGTCCAGAACAGGAATTCCGGGCACTCGGCGGCGAACTGGCCCAGGCGTCCCCGGTAGCCGGCCATGGCGGCGGCGGGCAGTTCGTCGCGGAGGAGCTCGTCGACGGCTCCCCGGCGGGTCTCGTCCAGCCCGTCCCAGTACGCGAGACCGCGCAGGAAGTCGGCCAGCCGTCGGGACATCTGCGAGTAGTGCTCGTGGACGTGGTCCATCAGCACGTCGAACGGCCGGTGCGGTCCGGGCGCGGGCACCTCCATCCGGAGCAGCCCGCCCACCATGTCGGCCCGCTCGGGGTCCTCCGCGGCCGCGGAGGCGAGCAGGTCCCGTTCGCGGGGCAGCAGCGTCACACCCGCCAGCAGCGGTTGTGCGGCGACCGTGTCGAAATAGGCGGAGACGACGACGATCGTGTGGGCCGCGACCAGCAGCTCGCCGCGGTGCCGGTTGCGCGTGCCGCGGACCTTCTCCGACCACTGCGCGTGCAGGTCGCCCAGACCTCGGACCAGGTCGTTCTTGGGGTCGAACAGCCCGATGGTCGCGCCGCCGGTGAAGGGTGCAGCGACGGCGAGCACCCCGCCGAGCAGGTAGTCGAGCGCCTTGACGGCCCCGCTCTGCTGCCGACCCACCAGCTTGACCGCGTCCTCGAAGCGCACCGCGCCAATCTATCCCCGCCGCGGGCGGCACCTCGGCGTGTTCGCTGTGACCACGGGGGGTGGGCGCGGCGCCTCGGGCACGGCGAGGCAGGACCGGCGGGTTCGGACGGGGTGAGGCACGCGAATCGCCGCCCGGCACGCAGATCGCCGCCCGAACGTGGCGGGCCGCAGCGCGGGTTTCCTTCGCGGCAAGCCGATCCGTGCCCGATCGGCTTGCCGCCGGACCGCGATCCGCGTACGACGGCGGGCGCCGGAACCCCGGTCCTCCGATCCGGCGAACCAGCCCGCCGGACCAGCTCGGCGAAGGTCGTCCCGGCGGACCAGCGAAGTCTCGAACCCGGAGGTCCCGACCCCCGCCGCTTGCCGCACCGAATACCTAGCTCTACTATGCCTCGCAGTTCTAGGGTATGGAGAGCGCGTGAAACTCACCAAGGATCTCGTGGCCGCCTCGGCGACCCCGATGGTGCTGGGCATCCTGGCCGAGGCCGACAGCTACGGCTACGCCATCCTCAAGCGGATCAACGAGCTGTCCGGCGGCGAGCTGGACTGGACCGAGGGCCTGCTCTACCCGCTGCTGCACCGGCTGGAGCGCCTCGGGCACGTGGAGTCCGGCTGGCGGGCGGTCGCCGGCGAGCGGCGGCGCAGGTACTACCGCATCACCGACAGCGGCCTGGCCGAGTTGGCCGAGCAGCGCCGCCAGTGGACCGCGGTCGTGTCCGCGCTCAAGGAGGTCTGGCGGGAACCCGGGCCGTTCACCGCGAACTTCCCGCTGGGGGGTCACGCGTGACGGGCGACCAGGACGAGCTGGAGGGCCAGTTCGCCCAGTGGCGCCACTACGTGCGGCGCCGCCGCGCGCTGCGGTCGACCGACGTCGAGGAGCTGGAGGACCACCTCCGGGGGTCCGTGGACGAGCTGGTCGCCGCCGGGCTCCGCGCCGACGAGGCGTTCCTGGTCGCGGTCAAGCGCATGGGCAGCCTGGACGAGCTGTCCCGCGAGTTCGCCCGGGAGCACTCGGAACGGCTGTGGAAGCAGCTGGTGCTCACCGGCGGGGACGACGACCCGGCCTCGGGCGGGCGGGCGCGGCGGGACCTGCGCGCGATGGTCCTCTGCGCGGCGGGCGCGGCGGTGTCGGTCAAGGCGCCGGAGCTGTTCGGCCTGGACCTCGACCGGGACGGGGCGTTCTACGCGCTCAACGCCGGGCTGCTGACGCTGCCCTGGCTGGCCGGGTTCCTGGCCTGGCGCCGCCGGGCCGGGAGGGCGCTGGTCGGTCTGCTGGTGGCGTGGTTCGCGCTCGGCGCGGTGGCGGCCAACGCCTACCCGCTCGCGGACGACTCCCAGTCGCTGGTCGTGACCTGCGTCCACCTGCCCCTCGCGCTGTGGTTCGCGGTCGGCCTGGCGTACGTGGCCGACGACCCGCGCTCACCGCGGCGGCGCATGGACTTCATCCGCTTCACCGGCGAGTGGTTCGTCTACTCCGTGCTCATCGCGCTGGGCGGCGGGGTGCTCACGGCCTTCACGTTCGGCACGTTCGAGGCCATCGGCATCTCCCCCGAGGGCTTCGTCAGCCGGTGGCTCCTCCCCTGCGGCGCGGCGGCCGCGGTGGTGGTGGCCGGGTGGCTCGTCGAGGTCAAGCAGGGCGTGGTGGAGAACATCGCCCCGGTGCTGACCCGGCTGTTCACCCCGCTGTTCACCGCGGCGCTGCTGGCCTTCCTCGTCGCCCTCGTGGTGACCGGCGACGGCATCGACGTCGAGCGGGAGGTGCTGATCCTGTTCGACCTGCTGCTGGTCGTGGTGCTGGGCCTGCTGCTCTACTCGACCTCGGCCCGCGACCCGCTGGCCCCGCCCGGCCCGTTCGACCGGCTGCAACTCGCGCTCGTGGCGGCCGCGCTGGCGATCGACGTGGTGGTGCTGGTGGAGATCACCGGGCGCATCACCGAGTACGGCACCACGCCCAACAAGGCGGCGGCGCTCGGGGAGAACGCCGTCCTGCTGGTCAACCTCGCCTGGTCGGCCTGGCTGGTGCTGGGCCTGGTCCGGCGACGCGCGCCGTTCGCGGCGCTGGAGCGCTGGCAGACGAACTACCTGCCGGTGTACGCGGTGTGGGCGTGGGTCGTGGTGCTGGTCTTCCCGCCGGTGTTCGGCTACCTCTGACCCGGGGAGCGCGGGGCGGGTGGCCGGCGGGCCGCCCGCCTCAGCACAGCGGCCGCATCCAGCGGGGATCGGGGTCCACCCAGCCCCGCTTCCCGCCGGAGCCGGAGACGTACCAGTACCTGTTGTCCACCGAGCCGTTGCGGCGCAGCACCTCCAGGCGCTCGTCCCGGACGAACTGGTCGATCACCTGGCCCTCGGCGTCCCGCCGGAAGAGGGTCTTCGCGGTGACCTCGTACAGGTCGCAGGCCGGGTCGACGGGAGGCAGCGCGTCCTCGGGGTCGCCCCGGTAGAGGGTGAACAGCACGCCCGCCAGGCAGAGCAGGCCGGTGACGCCGCCGAGCGCCACCTTCCACCGCTCGCGCGCCCACCAGGACCCCGGGGGTGGAGGCGCCGGGGAATTCCCCTCCGGCGCCTCCCGGGGTAATGGCGGTATTCCCCCCGCGCCCGAACCGTTGTTGCCGTTGGTGCCGTGGTGACCGTTCGAACCGTTCGAGGAATCGCCGCCACGCCTCCTGCGTTCGTCATCGGCCCTTCGGCGGAGCGCGCGGATACGGTCCCACTCCTTCGCCGGAACCCCGCCGTTCCGCAAAATCACGTCGAGGTTCTCCACATTCGGCAATCCGTCACCGGCCATCCACCGCGAAAAGCTCTGCGGTTTCACGCCGAGCGCGTCGGCCTGCTGTCCCCGGGTCGGTTTGCCGGTCCGCCGCGCGAGTTCGCGGAGCAGGACGTGGAACGCCTCGCCCTCGGACCGCGACACCCGCCCGGCGTGCCGCGGCGGTTCGGGCGCCTCTCCCACGCTGTCTCACCCCATCCCAGCCGGTGTATGAGAACCCGCAGGTCAGGACCGTCTCGTCGTACCACGTCCCGTGGAGCCTTCCTCCGGGTCGGTGCACGGACCACTGTCTCAACAGCCGCACGGTCGTGCGGCTCACGACCGGGTTCGTTCCCGTAGCGATGGCGGGCGTTCCCGAAGCGACGGGAGAGAAATTTTATGCGGAAGCTGATTTCACGAGCCGCGCTCGTCTCCGGCGCGGTGCTGGGTGTGCTCGCCCTCGGCGGCGGGGTCGCCGCGGCGGCGCCGGCGGCCGGGTCGACCACCGATGTGGCGGCTTTCGCGACGTGCACCTACGCCGTGCGCTACGACGGTCTCGCGGTCCGGGAGAACCCCAGCCCCGATTCCGTGGCCAGGAAGACCAAGGCTTACGGGTCGATCGTGACCGGCCCGTGCGTCAGCAGCCAGCACTCCAGCGGCGAGTGGTACACCGCCGTGCACTGCGCCTGCGCCACCGACGGGGAAGGCTGGATGCGGACCTCCTACCTGGACCGCATCTCCTAGTCCGCACCTCCTAGTCCGCACCTCCTGGTCCGGGGAGGTCCGGCGAGGCGTCCGACGGACTGTCGGACGCCTCGCCGCCCTCAGCCCCGCCGCCGCCGGGCGGCCCGCGCCAGGGTCTCCAGCAGCGGGACGGTGCGGTCCCAGCCCAGGCACGAGTCGGTCACGCTCAGGTCCGGCCGCAACCGCCCGACCGCCAGGTCCTGCCGCCCGTCGGACAGGTAGGACTCGACCATCACCCCCACCAGGGCCCGGTTGCCGCCCGCCACCTGCTCCGCCAGGTCCTCCACCACGGCCGGCTGGCGGTCGTGGTCCTTGCCGCTGTTGCCGTGCGAGGCGTCGACCACCACGCGGGGCGGCAGCCCGGCCGCCGTCAGCGCCGCCAGCGCCGCGGCCACGTTCGCGGCGTCGTGGTTGGGCGTGGGACCGCCGCGCAGGACCAGGTGGGCGTCGGGGTTGCCGGTGCTGCGCAGGGTGGTCAGCCTGCCGTCCGCCGCGACCCCCGGGAACGCGTGGGACAGCCCGGCCGCGCGGACCGCGTCCACCGCGGTGCCGATGTGCCCGGACACGCAGTTCTTCATGCCCACCGGCATCGGCAGCCACGAGGCCAGGTGCCGGTGCGGCTGGGACGCCACCGTGCGCGCGCCCACCGCGCCCCAGCTGATCAGGTCC
Organism: Saccharothrix lopnurensis; assembly: GCF_042658445.1. Lineage (NCBI taxonomy): Bacteria > Bacillati > Actinomycetota > Actinomycetes > Pseudonocardiales > Pseudonocardiaceae > Saccharothrix > Saccharothrix lopnurensis. The sequence continues at coordinate 58,573 of NZ_JBHSQO010000030.1, forward strand.
GCCACGTAGTGGGCCAGCACGGGGTCCACGAACTCGTAGGCCAGCGGCAGGCCGGTGGCCGCCGCCTCGGCGAGGAACGCGCGGCCGCGGCGGATGCCCGTCCCGATGTCGCCCTTGCCGTCGAGGGAGGGGTCCGGCAGCAGGCCCGTCCAGCCCGACACCGTGCGCGGCTTCTCCAGGTAGGCCCGCAGCACCACCACCAGGTCGTCGGCGTACCGCTCGGCCGCGCCCGCCAGCAGGGCCGCGTAGTCGAGCGCCGCGCCCGGGTCGTGGACCGAGCAGGGGCCGACGACCACGAGCAGCCGGGGGTCGCGGCGGGACAGGACGCCGGTGACGGTGTCGCGGTGCCCGGTCACCGCGTCGGCCACGCGGTGCGCGGCGAACTCGGCCGGCGGGGGCAGGGTGTCCTCAGGCATCTGCGGGGTCCTTCTCGCTCGGGTTCCGGGACGCGCTCGCGGTGGTGGGCTCGTTCGGGATCCGGGCTCGGCCCGGTGCTTCGGGGCGGGGCAGCCTGGTGGCGCCCAGCGCAGCGACGACGGCCAGCGCCAGCACCCACCAGAAGGTGTCGGCGAACGCGGCGGACGCGTCGGAGCCGTGAGTGTCCAGGCGGGCCTGGAGGACGACCGCGAGGGCCGCGGTGCCCAGGGACCCGCCCAAGGTGCTGAGGAGGTTCAGCGCGCTCGCCGCCCCGGGCAGGTGGGCCGGCTCGATGCGGCTGTAGACGATGTTCATCACCGGCGCGCCGATCATGGCCGCGCCCGCGCCGCGCACCAGCAGGGACAGCGCGACGGCGACGTCCGGCAGGTCGTGGTGCAGCTGGGTGAACGGCGCGGTGCCGACGGCCACCAGCACGATGCCGGTCAGCACCAGGGTGCGGGGCGAGGCGGTGACGACGGCCCGGTTGATCGCGATGGCCGCGACCGCCGCGCCCACCCCCTGCGGGGCGAGCAGCAGGCCGGTCTCCCAGGCGGTCAGGCCGCCCGCGCCCTGGAGGTACAGCGGCAGCAGGAACATCGTGCCGAACACCGACGCTCCCAGCAGGACCAGCGCCAGGGCCGCGACGCCGAACGGCGGGCGGGCGAACAGGCGCGGGTCGACCAGCGGGGCGCGGGTGGTGCGCAGGCCGTGGACGACGAACCCGACCAGCATCGCCGCGCCCACCGCGATGGACCCCGCCGACACGGCCGGCGGCGTGCCGCCCTCCAGGCCGGTGAGGCCGAAGACCAGCACCGCCAGGCCCGGCGACAGCAGCAGCGCGCCGCGCGCGTCGAACGGGGTGCGGGTCGCGGCCGGCGGCGCGGCGGGCACCGCGCGGAGGGCCAGCAGCACCGCGACCGCGCCGATCGGCACGTTCACCGCGAACAGCCACGGCCAGTCGGCCACGGCCAGGACCGAACCGCCGACCAGCGGACCCAGCACGGGCGACAGCAGCGGCACCACCGAGACGACGGCCAGCACGCGGCCGATCCGCTCGCGCCCGGCCGCCCGCGCCAGCAGCGCCTGCCCGGTCGGCGGCAGCAGCCCGCCCGCCAGGCCCTGGAGCACGCGGAACGCGACCAGGCTCGGCAGCGACCAGGCCAGCGCGCACAGCACCGAGGCGAGCACGAACACCACCACGGCGGCGAGCCAGGTCCGGCGACCGCCGAACCGGTTCGCCAGCCAGCCCGACGCGGGCACGGCGGCGACCACCGCGAGCAGGTAGGCCGTGCTGACCCACTGGACGTCGGTGACCGCCGCGTCGAACCGGTCGGCCAGCACCTCGACGCCGACGGACACGATGGTGCTGTCCAGCGTCGCCATGAACGTGCCGAGCACCAGGACGAACGCGGTGCGCCACAGCGCCGCGTCCACCTTCGGGGCGGCGCTCACCGCCCACCCGCCGGCGCGACGAGGTCGAGCAGCGAGGCGGCGTCGTCGTCGAAGCGGTCCGGCAGCCCGCGCAGCACCGCCAGCAGGTCGTCGACCAGCGCCCGCGCCTCGTCCGGGCGGAACAGCCCGGCCTGGTGGCCGAGGACGCCGGTCCAGCCGCCGCCGATCTCGGGCACGACGGTGAGGGTCACCGGGTGGTGCGTCCGCTCCCGGAAGCGCGTGCCGGTGACGGTCAGGCCGGGCGCGGGCTCGCGCAGCCGCGCCGGGTCCACCGGGTAGTTCTCGAACACCACCAGGCTGTCGAACAGCCGCCGGCGGCCGGTCAGCGCCTCCAGCTCGGCCAGGCCGACGTGGTGGTGCTCCACCATCGCCTGCTGCCGCGCCTGGAGGTCCGCCAGCGCTTGCGCCGCGGTGCCGGTGAGGCGGGCGCGCACCGGCACCGTGTTGGCCAGCAGCCCGATGATCTCCTCGATGCCGTCCACGTCGGCGGTGCGGCCGGAGACCATGACGCCGAAGCAGGCTTCCCGCCGCCCGGACCGGGCCGCGAGCACCGCCGCCCACGCGCCCTGGAGCAGCGTGTTCGGGGTCAGCCCGCGCGCCGCGGCGGCCCGGGTCAGCTCGGTCACCACCGGCTCGTCGACCTCGAACAGCACGGGGTCGGTCGCGCCGACGGCCTCGGGCCAGCCGGCCACGAGGTGGTCCCCCTCGGGCAGGCCCGCCAGCTCGGCGCGCCAGGCGCGCAGGTCGGCGGTGTGGTCGCGGGCGGCCAGCCAGCGCGGGTAGCGGGAGAACGGCACGGGCTCGGGCAGCGGTGCGGGGCCGGACAGCGGTGCGGAGCCGGACGACGGGGCGGAGCCGGACGACGGGCCGTGCCCGGACAGCGGCGCGGTCCCGCCCACCCGTGCGGTGTAGAGGGCGAACAGCCCGGTCAGGATGCGCGGCGCGGACCACCCGTCGGACAGCACGTGGTGGCTCGTCAGCACGAACTCGTGGCGGTCGGGGCCGCGCCGCAGCACGGTCAGGCGCACCAGGGGTCCGGTCGCCGGGTCGAACGGCTCGGCGAGGTCCGCGGCCAGCGCGCGGTCCACGTCGGCGTCGTCGGGCGCGTCGAGCACCCGGAACGCGGGCTCCGGGTCGACCGGCACCACCTGCACGTCGTGGCCCGGCGGGAACACCGCGCCCAGGTTCGGGTGCCGCCGCAGCAGGTCCGCGCCCGCCGCGCGCAGCGCCGCCACGTCCAGGGCGCCGGACAGCGAGAACGCGGCCTGCACGGTGTAGGGGTCCGCCGGGCCGTGCAGGCGCGACTGTTCGAGCACCAGCTCCTGCAACGGGGTCAGCGGCAGCACCTCGCCGGCGGGCACGTCGGCGGTGAGGTCGACGAGGGCGCGCCGGAAGCACTCGCCCAGGTCACGGACCTCCTCCTCGGTGAACAGCGCGGCGGGCCAGGTGAAGCGGACGCCCAGCGCGTCGCCGTCGCCGGTGTCGCGGGCCAGGGCGTTGACCATCAGCGCGTGCGGCAGGGGCAGGTCGTCACCGCCGCCCGAGCCCAGCGGGTCGGCGTCCGGCGGCGCCTGCCACGCCGTCTCCGCCGCCGGGGCGGCGGGGAACCGGCCCAGGTAGTTCCAGCTGATCTCGGGCGTGCGCCCGAGGTCGGCGCGGGAGCCGGCGAGGATGCCGTGGCCCAGCCCGTCGCCCGCGGCGCGCAGGTGGTCCCGGACGGACCGCAGCCGCGCGGCGGCACCGCCCTCGGGGAGCGTGATCCGGGCGGGGTGGACGGCGGTGAACCAGCCGACGGTCTGGGACAGGTCGACCGGTCCGGAGAAGTCCGGGGCGTGCGGCGGGCGGCCGTGGCCCTCCAGCGCGACCAGGAGGTCCGGCTCGCCGCCGCGCCAGTCCGCCACCGCCCGCGCGAGCGCGGTGAGCAGCACGGTGTCCGGGGTGGTGCGGTAGGCGGCGGGCAGGGTGGTGAGCGCGGCCCGCGTGGTCGCCGGGTCCAGCGCGACCTGGTGGTGCGCCGCGGTGGCGGCGGTGTCCCGGGCGGGGTCGAGCGGGGTGCGCGCCGGCGGCGCGGCGGGTGCTTGGGCCACCCGCCGCCAGTGCGGCAGCTCCGCCTCCCGGTGGGGCCCGGCCGCGCGCAGCGACCGCGCCCAGCCCAGGAAGGACTGCCCGTGCCGGGGCAGCGCCTCCCCCGTGGCGTGCACGTGCGCGATGTCGTCGAGCAGCACCCGCCAGGACACCGCGTCCACGACGAGGTGGTGGGCGACCAGCACGAGCCGGCCGAGCCGGGTCGGGCCGGCGTCGACCCACACCGCGCGCAGCACCGGCCCGGTCCGCGGGTCCAGGCCCGCGCGGGCCTCGGACACGTGGGCGTCGACCAGCGCGCGCAGGTCGTCGGACTCCCCCGCGCGCACGGCGGTCAGCACGTCCGCGCCGGTCACCGCGCCCACCGCGGGGACGCGCAGCGCGTCCTCGACCAGGTGGGCGCGCAGCACGTCGTGGCGGGCCAGCACGGCGTCGAGCACCGCGCGCCAGGTCGCCGCGTCGCCGCCGGCGGGCACGCACACCTCGACCCACTGGCAGAACCCGTCGGCCGCGCCGCGCCGCAGCAGGTCCCGCATCACCGGGGTGAGCGGCGCGTCGCCCACGGCGGGCGCCTCGTCGGCCCGCGCCGGCCCGCCGCAGCGGGCCGCGATGCCGGCGACCGTGCCGCCCTCGAACACGTCGCGGGCGGTCAGGACGACCCCCTCGCGCCGGGCCCGGGAGACCACGCGCAGGGACACGATGCTGTCGCCGCCGACCTCCAGGAACGAGTCGTCCAGGTTGACCTCGTCGGTGCCCAGCACCTCGCGGAACACGCGCAGCAGCACGGCTTCGGCGGGCGTGGCCGGCTCCCGCGCCGCGGTGGGCGCGACCTCGGGCGCGGGCAGGGCGGCCGGGTCCAGCTTGCCGCCGGGGCCCAGCGGCAGGCGGTCGAGGACCACCAGCGCGCTCGGCACCATGTGGTCGGGCAGCGCCGCGGCCAGGTGCTCGCGCAGCCGCGCCCGGTCGACCTCCGCGCCGTCGGTGGGGATGACGTAGCCGACCAGCCGGTTCTCGCGCACGACCACCGCGCACGCCCGCACGTCGGGGTGCCGGGTGAGCACGGTCTCGACCTCCGGCAGCTCGATGCGGAACCCGCGCAGCTTGACCTGGTGGTCGGCGCGGCCCAGGAACACCAGCTGCCCGTCCGGCCGCCACCGCACCAGGTCGCCGGTGCGGTACATGCGCTCGCCGGGCGGGCCGAACGGGTCGGCCACGAACCGGTCGGCGGTCAGGCCCGGCCGGTTGAGGTAGCCGCGGGCCAGCTTCGGCCCGGCCAGGTACAGCTCGCCGGTCACGCCCACGCCGACCGGCAGCAGGCCGGCGTCCAGCACGTAGGCCCGCACCTCCGGGTCCGGCCGGCCGATCGGCAGCGGTCCCGCGTCGTCGGGGTCGTAGTGCCAGGTCACCGAGTTGATGGTGACCTCGGTGGGGCCGTAGGCGTTGAACAGCGCCCGGCGGCCGGTGCCCCAGCGGCGGGCCAGCTCGGGGTCGAGGCGTTCCGCGCCGACGACGAAGAACACCTCCGGCGGCACGGTGCGGTCGTCGGGCACGGCGGCCAGGAACGACGGCAGCAGGTTCACCCCGGTCACCCGGTGCTCGGCGATGTAGTCCAGCAGCTCGTCGCCGGGCACCCGCACCTCCTCGGGCGCGATGACCGAGGCGCCGCCGGACAGCAGCGGCAGCATGAACTGCCAGAACGCCACGTCGAAGCTGGTCGAGGCGAAGTGCAGGTAGCGCTCGCGCCCGCCGATCCCCACGACGTCCTCCTGGAGGGAGACCAGGCTCGGCACACCGCGGTGGGGCAGGGCGACGCCCTTGGGCCTACCGGTGGTGCCGGAGGTGTAGATGACGTAGGCCAGGGAGTCCTCGGTGAGGTCGCGGCGCGCGTGCGCCGGGTCGGCGTCCCACCCCGCCGGACCGCCCGCCTCGGACGGGTCCACCCCAGACGGATCCACCCCAGACGGATCCACTACGGGCAGGTCCACCGGGACGTCACCGGTGGCGACCACGGCGGTCGGCGCGGCGTCGTCGAGCATGAAGGCCAGCCGGTCGCGCGGGTAGGTCGGGTCCATCGGCACGTACACCGCGCCCGCCTTGAGCACGCCGAACAGCGCCACCACCAGCTCCACGTCGCGGTCCAGCAGCACCGCGACCGGGTCCTGGGGCCGCACGCCCCGGTCCAGCAGGGCGTGGGCCAGCCGGTTGGCGCGCCGGTCCAGCTCGGCGTAGGTCAGCGAGCGGTCGCGGCAGACCACGGCCTCGGCGTCCGGGGTGCGGCGCACCCACGCGCCGAACTCGGCCAGCGCGCCGCCGCGCGGCCGGGTCGGCTCGGGACCAGCGCCCACGCGCAGCAGGTGGTCCTGCTCGTCGGTGTCGAGCGCCCGCAGCCGGGCCACCGGCCGGTCGGGGTGGGTGACGATCTCGCCCAGCAGGTTGCGCAGCCAGCGGCCGTAGGAGCGGACGGTCCCCTCGTCGAACAGGTGCGGCTGGTAGCCCAGGCCGAGGGTGATCTCGTCGCTGGGCAGCACGACGACGGTCAGCGGGTAGTGCGTGGCGTCGGTGATGTCCACCCCGGTCAGCTCCAGGCCCGGTGCGACGGGGAAGCGCCGCCGGTCGGAGAGCGGGAAGTTCTCCATCACCAGCATGGTGTCGAACAGCTCGCCCGCGCCCGCCGCCCGCTGGATGTCGGGCAGGCCCACGTGGTGGTGCTCGCCCAGCGCCACGGCCTCGGCGTGCACGCGGTCGAGCAGGTCGGCGGCGGTGTCGGCGGCGGTGTGCCGGACCCGGACCGGGATGGTGCCGCCGAGCTGGCCGATCATGCCCTCGACGCCGTCGACCTCGGCGGGCCGGCCGGAGACCGGGCAGCCGAAGACCACGTCGCGGCGCCCGGTCAGCCGGCCCAGCAGCACGCCCCAGGCGGCGTTCAGCACGGTGGTCGGCGTGGTGCCCCGCTCGCGGGCGAACGCGCGCAGCCGCTCGCTGAGGTCCGGGCCGAGCCCGACCAGCACCCGCTCCGGGCGGCCGGCGGCGGACGCCGTGCCCGCCGGGGCCAGGAGGGTGCCCTCGACGCCGGCCAGCGCCTCGCGCCACGCGTCCAGCGCCGCCTCGCGGTCGCGGTCGGCGAGCCACCGGAAGAACTCGGCCGGCGAGGGCGCGACGGGCGCGGCCGGGCCGCCGCCCAGCTCGGCGTAGGTGGCCAGCAGCGTGCGGCCGACGACGGGCATGGACCAGCCGTCGAGCAGCGCGTGGTGGATGGTGATGGCGAGGCGGTGCTCGTCCGGGGCCGACGCGTCCGGGGCCGACGCGTCCGGGTTCGGCGCGTCCGGGTTCGGCGCGTCCGGGGCCGACGCGTCCGGGTTCGGCGAGCACAGCAGGAACCGGATCAGCGGCGGCCGGTCGGTGGGGAACGGGCGCTCCAGCTCGGCACGGCACTCGGCCGCCGCGCCCTCCTCCGACCCCACCGCCACGTGCCGCCAGTCCAGGCGCACGTCGGCGGGCACGACCTGGACCACGTCGCCGGCCGCCGTGGTGTGCAGGTGGACGCGCAGCGCGGGGTGGCGGCGCAGCAGCTCGGCGGCGGCGGCGCGCATCCGGTCGGCGTCCAGCGCGCCGCGCAGCAGGGTCACCGCCTGCACCACGTAGACGTCGGCCTCGCCCTCGGCCCGCACCAGGGACTGGAACGACAGGCCCACCTGGAGCGGGGTCGCCGGGAGCACCTCGGCGACGCGGCCGGTGCGCTCCAGGGCGTCGATCGCGTCCTGGTCGAGGTCCACCAGGGGCAGGTCGGACGGGGTCAGGCCGCCGCCGTCGGGCCCGATGCGGTCGGCGTGCGCGGCCAGCTCGGCCAGCGCCCCGCCCCAGGCGCGCTGGAGGTCCGCCACGGCATCGGGCGGCAGCACGGCGCGGGCGGCGGTCCACTCGACGGCCAGCCGCGGCTCGCCGTCCTCGCGCACGAAGCAGTTCAGCGCGAGCACCTGCTCCAGGGCCTTGGCGGGCGGCTCCACGACCGCGAACGCCTCGCCCTCCGGCAGCCGCCACCCCTCGCCGGGCTCCGCGGTGAACCGGCCCAGGTAGTTCAGCAGCACGTCCGGCGGCGGGGTGGCCGACAGCTCCGCGCGGGTCACCGGGTCGAGGTGGCGCAGCACGCCGTAGCCCAGGCCCTGGTCGGGGGTCGCGCGCTTGGCCTCCTTGGCGGCGCGCAGCAGGCGGTCGACGTCGCCGCCGTCGAGCGCGGCGGCGGGCACGCGCACCGGGTACTCGGCGGTGAACCAGCCGACCGTGCGGGACAGGTCCGCGCCCGGGTGCTCGCGGCCGTGGCCCTCCACGCCGACCGCGACGTCGCCGCGCACGCCGTGCCGCCGCAGGGCCAGCGCGAGACCGGCCAGCAGCACCTCGTCCACGCTCGCGCGGTAGGCGGCGGGCAGGGTGGTCAGCAGCGCGGCGGTCACCTCCGGCGGGGCGACGGTGGTGGTGCGGTCGGCGGTGGCGACCGTGTCGACCGCCTGGTCCAGCGGCCGGTGCCCGAGGCGGGCGGTGTCGAGCGCGCGCCGCCAGTGCTCCAGCTCGCCGCGCCGGGTCCCGCGCTCGGCCTGCTCGGCGAGCAGCAGCGCGTGCCGCCGCCAGGACGTGCCGACCGGGGCGAGCCCGGCGCCGGCGCAGGCGGCGTGCAGGTCGGGCAGCAGGACGCGCCACGACACGCCGTCGACCACCAGGTGGTGCAGCACCACGACCAGCCGGTCCGGCTCGCCGGCGGGGGTGCGCACCAGCGCCACCCGCGTCAGCTCGCCCGCCCGCGGGTCCAGCGACGCGGCCAGCCGCTCGGCCACCGCGGTGACGTCGCCGGTCAGCTCGCGCACGTCCGGGGTCACCGAGCCGCGCGGGCGCACGACCAGCCCGCCGTCGGCGGTGACCAGCAGCCGCAGGGCGTCGTGGAGGTCGACGACCCGGCGCATGCCGCGCGCCAGGTCGTCGACGGACAGGGGGCCCACGTGCGGCGCGGTCCACTGCGCGTACCCGGCGATCGCGGCCGGGTCGGGGTGCGGGTCGAGCAGGGCGCGCACGATGGGCGGCGCGGGCACGGGCCCGGTGGGCTCGTCCACGACGGTCCCGGCGGCGTCGGCGGCACCGGTCTCCCGGGCGGCCGCGGCCAGGGACGCCAGGCTGCGCCGGGCGAGCAGGTCGCGCGGGCGCAGCTCCAGGCCGTGCGCGCGCAGCCGGCTGCTGACGCTGATCGCGGTGATGCTGTCGCCGCCCAGGGCGAAGAAGTCGTCGTCCACGCCGACCCGCTCCGCGCCGGTCACCTCCGCGACGACCGCGCACAGCGCGCGTTCCCGCTCGGTGCCCGGGGCGCGCCCGCCGCCCGCGGCGCGGGGCTCGGGCAGGGCGGCGCGGTCGAGCTTGCCGTTGACCGTGACCGGCAGCTCCTCCAGCACCACCACGGCCGAGGGCACGAGGTGGTCGGGCACCCGGTCCGCGAGGGCCGTGCGCACGGCCTCGGGCGTGACCGCGGTCCCGGCGGCGGGCACGACGTAGCCGATCAGCCGCGCCGCGCCGGTCCCGGTGCGGACGGCGGCGGCCGCCGCGCTCACGCCGGGCAGCGCGCCCAGCGCGGCCTCGACCTCGCCGACCTCGACGCGGTGGCCGCGGACCTTGACCTGGCCGTCGCGCCGGCCCAGGTACGCCAGGCCGCGGGAGGTCCAGCGGGCCAGGTCGCCGGTGCGGTACATGCGGTCGCCGGGCGCGCCGAACGGGTCGGCCACGAACCGGTCGGCGGTCAGGCCGGGGCGGTCGAGGTAGCCGCGGGCCAGGCGCGGCCCGGCCAGGTACAGCTCGCCGCACACGCCCGGCGGCACCGGCCGCAGCGCGGTGTCCAGCACGTAGGCCCTGGTGCCGGGCAGCGGGAAGCCGATGGTGGGCTCCGCGCCCTCGACGCGCGCGCTGGTGGCGTCCACGGCGGCCTCGGTGGGGCCGTACATGTTGCGGGCGGCGACCCCGGAGGCGGCCACGCGCCGCCACAGGCCGGGCGGGGTGGCCTCGCCGCCGAGCACGAGCAGCACCGGCCGGTGGTCGCCGTGCAGCAGGCCGGCGTCGACCAGCGGCGCGGCCATCGAGGGGGTGGCGTCCACGACGTCGACGCGGTCGCGGGCGTAGGCGGCCAGCAGGGCGTCGGCGTCGCGGGCCAGGTCGGCGTCGTAGACGTGCAGCTCGTGCCCGCACAGCAGCCACAGCAGCTGGTCCAGCGCGGAGTCGAAGGCGAACGAGTAGGTGTGCGCGACGCGCAGCCGCCGGCCCGCGGCCCGCGCGGCCTCCGCCGCGGTGGTGGAGCGGTGGTGGTGCGCCAGCGCCGCCAGGCCGCCGACGCGGCCCAGCACGCCCTTGGGCCGCCCGGTCGAGCCGGAGGTGTGGATGACGTAGGCGAGGTGGTCGGGGTGGCGCTCCACGTCGGGCAGCGGTTCCCCGCTCAGCGAGGCCAGTTCCGCCCGCACGTCCGGCGAGTCGAGCCGCAACGTCCTCTGTGGACTGATGTCGGCCGTCCCCCCGACGGCCAGCACGAGCACCGCGCCCGCGTCGGCCACCAGCTCCCGCAACCGCTCGGCCGGGTGCTCGACGTCCAGCGGCTGGAACGCGGCCCCCGCGTCGAGCACCGCCAGCAGCGCCACCACCAGGTCGGCGGAGCGGGGCAGCGCGAGCGCCACCACGTCGTCGGCCCCGATGCCGCGCGCCCGCAGCAGCCGGGCCAGCCGGTGCACCCGGTCGACCAGCTCGGCCGAGGTCAGCCGGTCCGCGCCGGACACCAGCGCGGTCGCGGCCGGGTCGAGGTCGGCCAGCAGGTCGGGCACGTCGCGCGGCGCGCCGGGCAGCGGGGCGGGCGACCACTCGGCCAGCAGCCGGGCCCGGTCCTCGTCGCCGACCAGGTCGATCCGGCCGACCGCCGGGGCGGCGGGGTCGGTCAGCCCGGCCAGCAGGCGGCGCAGCGCGGTCAGCTTGCCCTCGACGGCGGCCCGGTCGTGGGTGCGGGCGTCGACCTCGAAGCCCAGCAGCAGGCCGCCGTCGTGCGTCGGCAGCACGCTCAGGCCCATGTCCTCGGGCGGGCCGCCGGCCACGTTGCGCATGACCCCGGTCGCGCCCGCGAAGTCGATGGCCAGGTCGAACGCCTTGAGGTTGATCCCCCGGCCGTGCAGCAGCGCGCCCGCGCCGGGCACGGCCAGGTCGCGCGGCAGGTCCTCGCCCCGGTAGCGCTGGTGGGCGCGCATCTCGCGCATCACGCCCGCCACCCGCCCGCCCAGCTCGCCCAGCCGGTCGTCGCCGCGCACCTCCACCCGCAGCGGCAGCACGTTGACGGCCATCGCGGGGGTGCGCAGCGCGACGCCCGTGCGGCACATCAGCGGTAGCGCGAACACCACGTCCGCGCGGCCCAGCACGCGGTGCAGGAACGCGGCGTAGCAGGCGATCAGCGCCTCGCCCCAGGTGATGCCCTCCCGCTCGGCGGCGGCGCGCAGCCGGGCGAACTCCTCGGCGTCGACGGCGGCGCGGGCGGTCAGCGTGCCGCCGGCCGCGTCCCCGTCCGGCAGGGGCGCGGCGGTGTCGTCCAGCTCGGGCAGCGGGGTGAACCGGTCCACCCAGTAGCGCCGGTCGCGCTCGGCCCGCTCGCCGCCCCGGTAGTCCAGGTCGGCCGCGACCAGGTCGGCGAACCGGCCGAAGGTCGACGGCGGCGGCGCCTCGCCCGCGACCAGCGCGGTGTAGCGGGCGGCGGTGCGGCGGGCGAGCATGGCCGCGGTGTAGCCGTCGAACACCAGGTGGTGGCCCAGCTGCGTGTACCAGACCTCGCGGTCGGACAGGCGGATCACGGTGAAGGAGAACAGGTCCCGGTCCACCATGCCCCGGCACGCCTCGGCCACGCGCTCCCGCTCGGCGGCCACGAACGCGTGCGCGGCGGCCCCGGGGTCGGCCTCCCCGCTCAGGTCCACCAGGGGCGGCAGCGGCACCGGGTCGTCGGACACGACCTGCCGCGGCCCGTCCGGGGTGTCGAACACGCGCAGGCGCAGGCTCTCGGCCTCCGCCGCGGTGGCGCGGATCGCCTCGGCGAGCAGCCCGGTGTCGACCGGCCCGGGTCCGCGCACCTCGACGACGTCGCCGACCACGTAGTAGCGCGAGTCGGGCTCCAGCCGCTGGGCGTGCCAGATGCCCAGCTGCGCGCCGGTCAGGTCGAGGACCGCGGCGGCGGCCGGAGCGGGGTGGGCGGAAGCGGGCTGGGCGGAAGCGGGCCGGGCGGCGGGCTGGGCGGGTGCGGTGGTCAACGGGGCTCCTGGGGTGCTCAGAGCGCGGGCACGACCATGGGCGTGCCGGTCACGGGGTCGGGGACGACGACGCTGGGCAGGTCGAAGACCTCTTTCAGCAGCGCGGCGTCCACCACGTCGGCCGGGGCGCCCTCGGCGACGACCCGGCCCTCCTTCATGGCGACCAGGTGGTCGGCGTAGCGGCACGCCTGGTTGATGTCGTGCAGCACGGCGATGACGGTGCGGCCCTCGTCGCGCAGCCGGGCCAACAGGGTCAGCAGCTGGTACTGGTGGGTGATGTCGAGGAACGAGGTCGGCTCGTCCAGCAGCAGGTGCGGCGTCTCCTGGGCGAGCACCATCGCCACCCAGACGCGCTGCCGCTGCCCGCCGGACAGCTCCTGCACGGGCCGGTCGGCCAGGTCCTCGACGCCCGCGAGCACCATCGCCTCGGCGACCGCGGCCTGGTCGTGCTCCGACCAGGCGGACAGCAGCGACTGGTGCGGGAACCGACCGCGGGCGACGAGCTGCCGCACCCGGATGTCCTCGGGCGCCACCGGGTCCTGCGGCAGGAAGCCCAAGGCGCGGGCCAGTGCCTTGGTCGGGTACGCGCCCACCTCGCGGTCGTCCAGGCGCACCTCTCCCCCGGCCGGGCGCAGCAGCCGCACCAGCGAGCGCAGCAGGGTGGACTTGCCGCAGGCGTTGGGGCCGACGATGGCGGTGAAGGCGCCGTCGGGGATGTCGAGGCTCAGCCGCGTCGACACCACCCGGTCGCCGTAGCGCAGGGTCAGGTCCCTCGCGGTCAGGCGAGCGGTCATGTCCGCCGCACCTCCTTGGTGAGCAGCCAGATGAGGTAGCAGCCGCCGATGGCGGTGCTGACCACGCCGACGGGCAGCGGGACGGGGGCGAGCAGCGCCTGCGCGACCAGGTCGGCGCCCTGGAGCAGCACCGCGCCGGTCAGCGCGGCGGGCAGCAGCGGGATGCCGGGCGAGCGGGCCAGCCGGCGGCCGATCTGCGGCGCGGCCAGCGCGATGAACGCGATCGGGCCGGCCACCGCGGTCACGGTGGCCGTGCAGCCGACGCCGATCAGCACCAGCTGGAGGCGCAGCCGCTCCAGGCCCACGCCGGTGGTCACCGCCACGGCGTCGCCCAGCGACGCCTGGTGCACCGCCTGCGAGCGCAGGACCAGCAGCACCAGCAGCACGGCGAGCACCGCGAACGGGATGCGCAGGTCGGCCCAGTCCACGCCGTTGAGGGAGCCCGCGCTCCACCCCACCGCGGCGATGGCCACCTCCAGCTCGGCGCGCAGCACGATCCACGAGTTGACCGCGGTCAGCGTGGCGTTGACCGCGATGCCGATCACCACCAGCCGCAGCCCGGACAGCCCGCCGCCCAGCGACAGCAGGTAGACCGCGGCCGCGGCGACCACGCCGCCCACCGCCGAGCCCAGCGCCAACTGCGCGGACGTGCCGGACAGGACCGTGATCGCGATCAGCGCGCCGGTGTACGCGCCGGCGTCGAGACCGATCACGTCCGGGCTGCCCATGGGGTTGCGGGTCAGGTTCTGGAAGATCGCGCCGGCCAGGCCGAGCGCCGCGCCGAACACCAGGCCCGCCAGGACCCGGGGCAGCCGCCACTCGCGGATCACCACGTTCGACCCGCCGCGCGCGCCGCCGAGCGCGTCGAACACCTTGGCCGGGCTCGCCCAGGTCACGCCGTAGCACAGCCCGAGCAGGCCGAGGCCGGCGATGACCAGCACCAGGACGGCCGACAGCAGCAGCGTCCGGCGCTCCGCCCTCGCCGAGAACCTCCCCCGGCGCAGGACCACGGTGCTCACAGCGCCGCCGCCCCGTACCGCCGGACCGCCCAGACCAGCACCGGGCCGCCGAGGAACGCGGTCACGATCGCCACCGGCACCTCGCCGGTGGGCAGCAGGACGCGGGACCCGATGTCGGACACCAGCAGCAGCACCGGTCCGAGCACCACCGCGTACGCGGTCAGCCACGGCACGGACGCGCCCGCCAGGCGCCGCGCCAGGTGCGGCACCATCAGGCCCACGAACAGGATCGGCCCGGCCACCGCCGTCGCCGCCCCGGCCAGCACGGTGATCAGCACCAGCGTCGCCAGCCGCACCCTGGCCACGTTCGCGCCCAGGGCGTGCGCGGTGGTCTCGCCCAGCGCGACGGCGTCGAGCTGCCTGCTCAGCAGCAGCGCGCCGAGCACCGCGAGGGCGATCACCAGCAGCGGCCACCCGGTCGGGGCCTGCTCCCGGCCGGCCAGCGAGCCGACCGACCAGAAGCGGTACTCGTCGAACACGTCCGGCAGCAGCAGGCGCATCCCGAGGGACACGCCCGTCAGCACCGAGCTGAGCGCCACGCCGGTGAGCACCAGGCGCAGCGGCGAGCTGCGGCCCACCGAGTAGACCAGCAGCGCCGCCAGCACCGCGCCCAGCACCGCCAGCGACAGCTCGCCCACCGCCGTGGCGGTGGCGCCCAGCGCCGAGCCGACGGTGATGGCGAAGGCCGCGCCCGCGGTCACGCCGAGCACGCCCGGCTCGGCCAGCGGGTTGCGGGACAGCACCTGCACCAGCACACCGGACACGGCCAGCGCGGCGCCCGCGCCGACGGCCAGGACGGCGCGGGGCACCCTGATGTCGCGGACCACGAGGTGGTCGCTGGACCCGTTGGGCTCCAGCAGCGCCCGGACGACCTCGGCCGGGGCGATGGCGTGCGCGCCGACGCCGACGCTGAGCACCGCCACCCCGACCAGCAGGACCAGGGCGGCGACCAGCAGCACGACCCGCGCGCCCGACCGCCGGCGCGTCACCATCACTTCCGCAGCAGCGGCGCGAACGCCTCGTCGGCGGCTTCCAGCGTCTTCAGGGCCGACCCGTAGGTGGCCGCCTCGGTGTAGCGCAACGGGAAGGTCTTGCCCGCCTTCACCGCGGGCAGCTCCTTCCACAGCGGCGAGTCCATGACGTACTGGACCGGCGGGGGGACCGAGCCGTCGGCGGACACGGAGTAGGTGATCGCGTCGGCCTCGGCGAACGCGGCGGGCATCTCCTCGATCGAGGAGTACTCGCTGACGTCCTTGGAGCCGCCGCCCTTGACCTTCACCTGGCCGTAGTAGCTCGCGCCCATGTCCTCGACCACGTTGGTGCCCCAGGAGCCGTTGAACTCGCGCTGGAAGTTGCCCTTGGCGACCTCGCCGTACGCGCCGACGTGGGCCAGCTTCAGCTGCGGCAGCACGGAGGCGTACTTGTCGGCCAGCTCCTTCGCCTTGGCGTCGTACTCGCCGCGCAGGGCGTCGAACCCGGCCAGCGCGCCGGCCGCGTCGGACTGCTTCTTCGACAGGTCGCGCCACATCGACGGCACCGACGGGCCGATGGCCACGACGGGGGCGATGGCCTCCAGCCGGGCCAGGTCGATGTCGGCCAGCACG
Source organism: Saccharothrix lopnurensis (assembly GCF_042658445.1). NCBI lineage: Bacteria > Bacillati > Actinomycetota > Actinomycetes > Pseudonocardiales > Pseudonocardiaceae > Saccharothrix > Saccharothrix lopnurensis. The sequence goes on from NZ_JBHSQO010000030.1 coordinate 74,238, forward strand.
GGCTTGGGCACGCCGATGACGATCAGGTCGGGGTCGGCCTGGGCGATGGCCTCGTAGTTGGTCTCCGCGGCCGACTCGCCCGCGACCTTGGTCAGCTCCTCGTACTTCTTGAGGTCCTCCTCGGACATCAGCGGGATGCCGCGCTTCCAGGTGGAGATCCCGACGAGCGGCGCGTCCGCCTCCAGCAGGACGGGCACCGCGTACCCGGTGGCCACCACCCGCTCGGGCGAGACCGGGATGGTGATGTCGCCGTTGTCGGCGGTGAACACCCGGGTCTCGGACCCCGTCTGGGCCGCGGGCGCGTCACCCCCGTCGTCGGAGCCGCAGCCGGTGGCCACGGCGAGGGCGACCGCGAGGGCGGCGACGAGGCGGGGGGATCTGGCGATGGACATGGTCGTTCCTCGGGATTCGGTGTTCTTCGTCGGGGATCGGGGGACTTCAGTGGTCGTGGTCGTCGTCGAAGTCGACGACGCCGCGCTTCCAGTAGCCGGTGATGTCGTGGTCGGCCTTGGCCAGGCCCAGCTCGTCGCGGACCCAGCGGCGCAGCGGCTTGATCGCGCCCGCCTCGCCCGCGACCCACGCGTAGAGGCTCTCGCCCTCGGGGACGCGCACCGCGCGCACGGCGTCGGCCAGCAGGCCGGTGGAGCCGGCCGGCGCGTCGCCGCGGTGCAGCCAGCGCACCTCGACGTCCTCGGGCGCGGACAGCTCGATCTCCTCGTCCGCGCCGGCGACCTCGATGAACGCCCAGCCGGCCGCGGTGCGCGGCAGCTCCTCCAGCCACCGGGCGAGGGCGGGCAGGGCGGTGATGTCGCCGGCGAGCAGGTAGCGGTCGTAGCGGTGCGGGACGATCAGGCCGCCGGGCGGGCCGGCGACGTGCACGACGGCGCCCGGTTCGACCGCGCGGGCCCAGTCGGCGCCCAGCCCGCCGTCGTGCAGGGCGACGTCGAGGTCCAGCTCGCCGGTCGCCGGGTCGTAGCGGCGCACGGTGTACTCGCGCGAGGTGGGCGAGGGCTTGGGCCAGCGCAGCATGAGCCCGTCCGGCTCGGGCAGGCGCAGCGTGCCGTCCGGTTCGGGGAACAGCAGCTTCACGTGCTCGTCGGGCGAGTGCGCCTCGAAGCCCTCGGTGCCGGGCCCGCCCAGGGTCACCCGCAGCAGGGCGGACCCGACCACCGCGGTGCGCACCACCTCGACCTCGCGGACGCGGATCGGGTAGCCCACCTTCTCCGGCACCCGGCCCGCGCGGACCTCGGCGATCCGCTCCAGGTGGCGGCCCCGGTGGTCCACCCGGCCCTGGCCCGGCCGGCTCACGCCCCGGCCCCGGCGACCAGCTCGGTCCAGCGCGCCAGGCGCGGGTCCTCGGCCAGGTCCGCGAACTCCAGCCCGGTCGCGCCCGCCGCGCGCCAGCGCTCGACCAGGCTCATGATCCGCATGGAGTCCAGGCCGAGGTCGAGCAGGTCCGCGTCGGCGTCCAGCTCGCCGGGCTGGACCCCGAGCAGGTCGGCGACGTCGGCGCGGACCAGTTCGGCGGACGGGGTGGTGGTGCTCATCGTGCCGCTCCAGCGGGGATCGGGGTGGACGCCGACAGCGCGGCGAGCGCGTCGGCGGTGGTGGTGACGACGCCGCAGCGCTGGGCGACGTACTCGCACGCCTGGTCGTGCCGCTCGCGGGAGAAGTCCGCGACGGCGTCGCACACCAGGAACGGCCGGACGTCGCGCATGAACGCCTCCACGGCCGTCGCCTGGCAGCCGATGTGGGCGTAGACGCCGGTGATCAGCAGCTGGTCGCGCCCGAGCGCGGCCAGCTCCTCGGCGAACTCGCTGCGCTGGAAGGCGCTGTAGCGCCACTTGGTCAGCACGGTGTCGCCCGGCCGCGGCGCCAGGTCGGCCACGATGTCGGCGGCGGACGGGTCGGCGTCGATGACCCCGCCGATGCCCGGACCCCAGAACTCGGTGAGCAGGCCCCGGTCGGCGGCCTCCTGCCGGCCCGGCTGCGCGGTGTAGAACACCGGCACGCCGAGCTCGCGCGCCGCCGCGATCAGCGCGGCGGTGTTCGCCGTCATCTCGGGGATCGGCGCGCCCTGGTAGGGCGCCAGGAAGTAGCGCTGCGCGTCGTGCACCAGCAGCGCGGCGCGCGCCGCCTCGGGGCGCCAGTCCACCCGACCGGGCGGCAGCTCCGCCGCGGTGGGCATCGGGTAGGGCCGGATCTCCGGCAGGGACACGGTTCACCCCTCCTTGGCCAGGGCGGCGAGCGCCACCCTCAGCTCGCGCTTGCTGGTCTTGCCGACGCCGGTCACCGGGAACGCCTCGACCACCTGGACCAGGTCGGGCACCTTGAACGCGGCCACGCCCCGCTCCCGGACGAAGCGGCGCAGCTCGGGGGCGGTGGGCGCGGCGCCCGCGACCGGCACCACGTAGGCGCAGGTGCGCTCCCCCAGGTACTCGTCGGGCACCGCGACCACGGCGGCGTCGAGGACGCCCGGGTGGGCCATCAGGTGGTTCTCCACCTCTTCGGCGGCCACCTTCTCGCCGCCCCGGTTGATCTGCTCCTTGGCGCGGCCCACCACCTCCAGGTGCCCGGTCGGCGTGCGCCGCACCAGGTCGCCGGTCCGGTAGAAGCCGTCCGCGGTGAACGCGGTCGCGTTGTGCCCGGCGGCCCGGTAGTAGCCGCGGATCGTGTAAGGGCCGCGGGTCAGCAGGGCGCCGACCTCGCCCGCGGGCACCTCGTCGGTCGAGGCCGCCGCGGGATTGTCGGGGTCGACCACGCGGATCTCGTCGTCCGGCGAGATGGGCCGGCCCTGGGTGGTCAGCACGAGTTCGTCGGGGTCGTCGAGCCGGGTGTAGCAGACCAGGCCCTCGGCCATGCCGAACACCTGCTGCAACCGGCAGCCCAGCGCGGGCCCGATCCGCTCGGCCAGCTCGCGGCCGCACTTGGCGCCGCCGACGAGCAGGACCTCCAGGGAGGACAGGTCGCGGGAGGTGCGCGCGGCGGCCTGCACCCAGGCGGCGGCCAGCGGCGGCACCACACCGGTGATCGTCACGCCCTCGGCCTCGATGAGCCGGAAGGCGGTGTCCGCGTCCGGGCGGGGCGCGAGCACCGTGGTGGCGCCCGCGTGCAGCGCCCCGAGCACGCCCGGCGAGCTGAGCGGGTAGTTGTGCGCGACCGGCAGCGCGGCCAGGTAGACGCTGTCCGGGCGCAGCGCGCAGATGCGGGCGCTCTCCCGGACGCTGTAGAGGTAGTCGTCGTGGGTGCGCGGGATCAGCTTCGGCAGCCCGGTGCTGCCGCCGGAGAGCTGGAGGAACGCCACGCCCGCCGGGTCGGGGTCGGGCAGCTCGCGCGGCGCGGTGGCCGCCAGGTCGTCGAACTCCGCGGAGCCGACCACCAGCACGTGCCGCACCGAGCGCACCCCGGCGGCCACGGCGCGCGCGGTGGCCGCGTGGTCGTGCCGCTCGTGCTCGCCGACGGTGAGCACCGCGACGGCGCCGCTCTGCTCGGCGAAGTGCCGCAGCTCGCTGTCGCGGTGCGCGGGCAGCGCGAACACCGGCCAGGCGCCCACGCGCCACAGGCCGAACACCGCGGGGAGGAACTCGGGCACGTTCGGCAGCTGCACCACGACCCGGTCGCCGGCGCGGACGCCCAGCTCCACCAGGCCGGCGGCGATCCGGTGGGCCCGCTCGTCCAGTTCCGTGAACGTCCAGCGCGCCGTCGCGCCGGCCCGCTCGCCCACCACCGCGGTGCGGTCGGTGTGGGCCTCGGCCAGGGAGGTAAGCAGGGCGCCGAAGGTCTGCCCGCGCCAGTGCCCGGAGGCGCGGTAGCGGGCCGCGACCGCCGGCGGCCAGGGGGTGTGGTCGGGTCCGGCGTCCGAGGAGGGGTCCACGGCGGGTCCCGCGCCCGCGTTCACGGCGGGTCCCGAGTCCGAGGCGGCGCTCACGGCGCGCCCCGCGCCCGCGCTCACGCCGCGCCCCGCATCCGAACCCCCGCTCACGCCGTGCCCTCCAGCCCGAGCGCGCGCAGCAGCGTGCGGAACTTCGCGCTGGTCTCGGCCAGCTCCGCGGCGGGGTCCGAACCCGCGACGATCCCGGCGCCCGCGAACAACCGCACCGTCCGGTCGCACACCTCCGCGCTGCGGATGGTGACCACCCACTCGCCGTCGCCCTGGAGGTCGGACCAGCCGACCAGACCGGAGTAGTAACCGCGGTCCTCGGGCTCCAGCTCGGCGATCGCGGCGCGCGCCCGGTCCACCGGCACCCCGCACACGGCGGGCGTCGGGTGCAGCGCCTCGGCCAGCGCCAGCGCGGAGGACCCCGGGTCGGTCGGGTCCGCGAGCCGACCGGTGATCCGGGTGGACAGGTGCCACATGGTCGGCGTGCCGATCACCGAGGGCTCGGCGGGCGCGTCCAGGTCGACGCAGAACCGGCCCAGCACCTCGGCCACCTGCGCCGAGACGTGCGCGTGCTCGGCGCGGTCCTTGGCGGAGGCGAGCAGTGCGGCGACGCGCCTGCGGTTCTCGGCCTCGTCCGCGACGCGCGGCAGCGAACCGGCCAGGGGGTTGGCCACCACCTCGGTGCCGCGCCGGGACACCAGCAGCTCCGGGCTCGCCCCGACGAGGGCGCGCGGCGCGGGGTCGCCCGGCGCGCTGACGTCCACGGCGAAGGCGTGCGCGGCCGGGTTGAGGCGCACCAGGCGGGACAGCAGCGCGGGCACCGGGACGGGCTGGTCCGCGGTGACCTCCAGGCAGCGGGCCAGCACGACCTTGTCCAGCTCGCCGGCCCCGATCAGCTCCAGCGCGCGGCGCACGCCGTCGGCGTAGACCTCCGGCTCGGGCCGCGGCGTGATCGACCACTTGGCGGAGGCGGGGGCCCCGGCCGGGCCGCTGCCGTCGGGCGCGCCCGCGCGGCGCACCACCGCGGGCACCACGAGGCTGGCCTCGGCGTCGGGCCGGAACCCGATCGCGCCGACCACCACCGGGTCCTCCACACCGTGCACCGCCGCCGCGTCGAGGGCCTCGGACACCGCGGCGGCCCGGGACCCGTGCCCGGCCCGGACGGGCGCGTGCACGCCGTCGGCCAGCAGGGAGCCGGTCGCCGAGGAGTAGAAGAAGGACCCCGGCAGGTAGGCGGCCAGCAGGTCGGCCGCCCGGTGCACGGGTCGAGGTCGGACCATTGCGGGTGTGGACACGTCGGGTGGTCCCTTTCGGAGATCGTTGGGGCGGCGGCGTTTCACCAGCCTCACCAAACTTAGGAGAGCCTAGCCTAATCCGGCAGCGCGCAGAACCCTTCGGCGACGGATCAAGCCCGGCGATCGGGCACGACGACCGAACGCCGCGGTCAAGCGCGACCAGCGAACCCGGCGCCCGGTCAGGCGACGAGGGTCGCGCCGCCGTCCACGTACAGGTTCTGCATCGTGATGTGCCGCGCGCGGTCGGAGACCAGGAACAGCACGGCTTCCGCGATGTCGGCCGGGTCCGCGATGCGCCCCAGGGGGATACCCACCCGGAACTGCCCCGGGTCGCCCGCGAGCACGCCCCGGGATCCCTCCTCGTCCGTCCACAACAGACGTTGCATCCGGGTGTCGGTCGAGCCGGGCGACACCACGTTGCACCGGATGCCGCTGCCCGCCAGCTCCAGGCCCAGGCACCGGGTGAGCATCGTGATCGCCGCCTTGGACGCCGCGTAGGCGGCCATCCCCACCCGCGGCACCCCGACCGAGTTCGACCCCACGGTCACCAGCGCGCCGCCGCCGCGCGGCACCATCCGCCGCGAGACCTCCCGCAGCACGGTGAACGCGCCGGTGGCGTTGACCGCGAACGTGGCCGCCCAGTCCTCGTCGGTGGTGTCGCACACCGACCTGTGCCGCAGCACGCCCGCGACCGACACCCCGATGCCGATCGGGCCGACCCGCTCCTCGACCTCCGCCACCGCCCGGACCACCGCGCCGGGGTCGCCCACGTCCACCACCAGGGGCACGACCCGCTCGGGGTGGCGCGCGGCCACCAGCGAGAGGGCCCCGGCGTCGACGTCCAGTGCCGCGACCGTCGCCCCCGCGCCGACCAGCGCGTCCACCACGGCCTCGCCGATGCCCCGGGCGGCCCCGGTCACCAGCGCCACCCGGCCCCCGACGCCCGCTTCCCCGTTCCCCGACGCGGTCACCGGCACTCCTCTCCCCGACGAGCAGTTCATTAGGTTGGCCTAACCTAACTTCTCGGGCCGGCCCGTGGGTTGGTCGATGTGAGTGATCTAGCTCATGACGACCTTCGGGGCCCCGAAGTCACCCGACCGGCGTCATCCCTTCGGGGGTGGCGGGCCGGTTGCCCGGCTGTTCCCGAACGGACGCGTGGCCGACGAAATCCGGTCGATCACCCGCGGCCTGCCTGTCTACGGTCCTCCTGTCGTCCGCCACCGGGAGGGAACATGCGCACCCAGTACCCGCGCACACCGCACCTCCCGTGGTCCCCGGGCGCGTCGTCGGACGACGTGCGGGTGGTCGACCCGGTCGGGTTGCGCGGGCGCGAGGTGGTGGTCACCGAGAAGCTCGACGGCGAGAACACCACCCTGTACCCGGACGGGCTGCACGCCCGGTCCCCGGACTCCGCGCACCACCCGTCCCGCTCGTGGGTCAAGGGGCTGCACGGGCGGATCGCGGCGCGGCTGCCGGCCGGGTGGCGCGTCTGCGGCGAGAACGTCCACGCCCGCCACTCCCTCGCCTACACCGACCTGGAGAGCTGGTTCTACGGCTTCTCGGTGTGGGCCGGTGACCGCTGCCTGGACTGGGACGCCACCGCGCGGTTCCTGCGGGAGCTGGGCGTGCCCACTCCCCCGATGCTGTGGCGCGGCGCGTTCGACGAACGGGCGCTGCGCGCGCTGCGGGTCGACACCGCCCGGCAGGAGGGTTTCGTGGTGCGCACCACCGAGGGGTTCGGGCGCGCCGAGTTCGGGCGCCGGGTGGCCAAGTGGGTGCGCCCCCACCACGTGCGGACCGACGCGCACTGGGCGACCGCGCCGGTGGTGCCCAACGGCCTGGGCGCGGCGTCCGCGCTGTGGGACGCGCGGTCCGGCGCGCCGGTCGACGTCGCGGCGCTGCTCGCGGCGGTCGGCTGCGCGGGGGAGGTCGCGCCCGCCGAGCGGGTGGCCGAGGAGCTGGGCCGGACCGGGGACGCGCGGTTGGCGGGCGTGCTCGCGGCGGTGCGGCACCGGGTGCCGCGCGGTCGGGTGGCGACGCTGCTGGCCGGACCGGTCGGGGTCGCCGCGGCGCGGCGGACCGCGGACCTGGTCGGGCTGCACCGCCTCCCGCACGAGCCGTTCCCCGACGAGCACCGCCGGGCCGGGCTGCTGCGGCTGTCGACCGCCGCGGACCTGGAGGTGCTGCACGCGGTGTCCGCCGCCGTCGCGGACGCGCCCGGACCGCGCGACCAGGTGGCGTGGTCCGCCCTGCACGCCGAGGAGGTGGGCCCGTGGGCCCCGCTGCGCTCGGGCCTGCGCGACCGGCTGGGCACCGGCCCGGCCGCCGACCGGTGCTGGGCCGGGGCGCGGGACGCGAGCCTGCGCGCCGGGCGGGTGCTGGACGTGGCCGAGGCGGTCGCCGCGACGTGGCGGTGGCGGTCCGGCGACTTCCCGGTCCTGGTGCACCTGGTGGGCGGCGCGGGCAGCGGCAAGACGACGTTCGCCGCCGGGCTGCCCGACGTGGGCGCCCGCGTGTCGCTGGACGACCTGCGCGAGGAGGCCGGCGACCGGGCCGACCAGCGGGACAACGGCCGGGTGCTGCGCGCCGGGCTCGACCGGCTCGGCGCCGCGCTGCGGGAGCACCGGACCGTCGTGTGGGACGCCACCTCGCTGTCGGACCACCAGCGGGCCGCAGTCCACGCGGTCGCCCGGCGGCACGACGCGCTGGTGACGCACGCGGTGCTGCTGGTCGACGAGCGCGAAGCCGCCCGGCGCAACGGGTCCAGGGCGCGACCGGTGCCGCCCGCGGTCCTCGCCGACCGGGCGCGCCGGTTCAGCCCGCCGTACCCGTGGCAGGCCCACCGCACCTGGTACGTCGGCGCGGCCGGCACCGTGGACGACACCGACGACGGGGAACCGTGATGCGCACCAGCGAGCAGGTCTACCACCAGGTCCGCTGGGACCCGCGGCTCGACCCGGCCCGGTTCGTGCTCGGCGTCGGGCAGCGCGGCGCGCCGCCGGAGCGGGTGCCGCTGCCCGCGTTCGCGCCCGGCGGCGAGGTGCCCTGGCACCGGGTGCTGTTCGTGGAGGCCGACGGCGAACTGGTGTGGGACCGGGCCGCCGGGCTGGACCGCGTCGGGGAGACGGCGGCCGGGCGGGTGCGCGTGCCGCGCCTGCTGCGCCCGCCGGTGTTCACCGCGAGCACCCCGCACGCCTGGGACCCGGTGGCCGGGTGGGTGCCCGTGCGCCCCCGGGGCGTCGGCCGGGACCGCGTCCCGCGCCGGCCGGGAGCGGCGCCCCCGCGCCCGCGCCGCCCCGCCGGCTCGACCGAGGTCCGCGTGCTGACCTGGAACGTGCTGTGGGACCGCTACGACACCGACCGCATCGACACGGCCGGCCGCCGGCCGCTGCTGTCGGCCGAGCTGGCGACCGCCGACGCGGACGTCATCGCGCTCCAGGAGGTCGAACCGGACCTGCTCGCGGTGCTGCTCGCCCAGCCGTGGGTGCGCGACGGCTACGCGGTGGACGTCGACCCGACCGGGCCGGACGTGGACCGCACCGGCCTGGTGGTGCTGAGCCGGCTGACGGTGCGGGAGGCCGGGCGGTTCCCGCTGGGCCCGCACAAGGCCGTCGCCGCGGTCGTGGTCGAGACCGCCTCGGGTCCGCTCGTCGTCGCCGCCACCCACCTCACCAGCGACCACACCGCGAACGGCGCGGCGAAGCGGCGGGCGCAACTGGCCCGCGTCGCCGAGGCCCTGGCCGGCGTGCCCGGCGACGTGGTCCTGGCCGGCGATCTCAACGACGGCGGCCGGCGGCCGGCCACCGCGCTCGGGATGCGCGACGCCTGGCTGGAGGCGCGCGACGACGCGCCGCCGACGTTCGACCCCGGCGCCAACCCGCTGGCCGCCGTGTCCTCCCTGACCGGGCGGGCCGCCCGGCTCGACCGGGTCCTGCTGCGGGGCGAGGTGCGGTGCGCGGGCGCGGAACTGCGCGGCACCACGCCCACCGCGGCCGGGCTGTTCGCCTCCGACCACTACGGCGTGCTGGCCCGGTTGGCTCCGCGCCAGGCACCCGCCGACGTTCCCGAGGCCGGGCCGACGCCGGGCACCGGCGTGCCGGTCGGCTCGGTGCCGACCCAGACAGCCGCCCACATCACCGACACCACACCGACACCCCACACCGACATGCCGACCCACTCGGCACCGACCCAGACACCCACCCACATCACCGACACCACACCGACACCCCGCACCGCGGTGGTGTGGTTGCCCACCGCGGGCGAGGACGTTGCGCGGGTGCGCCGGGAGCACGACCGCCGCGCCGACCGGTGGCCGCCGCACGTGACGGTGCTCTTCGTGTTCGTGCCGGAGTCCGATTTCGACCGCGCCGTGCCGCTGCTGGCCGGCGCGGTCGCGGAGGTGCCCGCCTTCCCGGTGCGGGTGGCCGGGGTGCGGGAGTTCCGGCCCGACGCGGTGTGGCTCGACCCCGCCGCCGACGGCGCCGGGCCGTGGGCGGCGCTGCACGACGCGGTGCGGCGGCGCTTCCCCGCGTGCGCGGCCCGCGAGGGCTTCACCCCGCACCTGGCCGTGGGCCGGTCACGGCGGGCGGCCGGGTCGATCGGCGCGTGGTCGGACCGGGTGGACCGGCTCGTGGTGCTGTCGCGGCGCGGCGACGGGCCGATGCTGCCCCGCGCGGCGGTCGCCCTGGGCACCGGCGAGGTGACCTGGTTCCCGGAGCCGCCGACCCCGCCGGGACCCTCGCTGGACGCGGTGGCCGGGCGGGTCGCCGCCGCGCTGTCGGCCGCGCTGGACGACGTGCGCGTGGTCGGCTCGCGCCGGACGGGGTGCGCCCTGCCCGACGCCGACCTGGACCTGGTGGCGATCGCGCCCGACCCGGCGGAGGTGGCCGCACGGGTGGTCGCGGCGCTGCCGGGCGCGACCTCGGTGCGGCCGGTGGTCGGCACGCGGGCGCCGGGGCTGCGGCTGGAGGTGGACGGGCTCGGCGTGGACGTGGCCGTGGCCGACAGTGGCGCGGACCGGGAGGTGGTGCTCGGCGCGGTGACCGACGCCGAGGCGGTGCTCGCCGCCGTCGGCGACCGCGTCGACGCCTTCGCGCGGCTGGCCCGCGAGGTGAAGGCGTGGGCGCGGGCGCGGGGGCTGGACTCGGCGCCGTTCGGCGGCGTACCGGGCCTGGGCTGGTCCGTGCTCGCCGCGCGGACGGTGGCCGGGTGGCGCGGGCCGGACCCGCTCACCGGGTTCTTCGCGACGTGGGCGGCGTGGGACTGGCGCGACCCGGTCGCCCTGACCGGCACGCCGGAGCCGACCGGCGCGCCCCTCGCGGTCCTGACGCCGACCGCGCCCGTGCGCTCGTGCACCGGGCAGGTGAGTCCCGGGTTCCGCGACCTGCTCACGGCCGAGCTGTACCGGGCGTGGGAGATCGTCGAGTCCGGCGGCGACGGGCTGACCGCGCCACCGGACGCGCACCGGGCGCACGCCGCGTGGGCGCTGGTGACGGTGCCGCTCGACCTCCTCGGCCCGGTGCGGGGGCGGGTGCTCGCGCTGACGGCCGCGCTGGGTGCGGCGGGGTCGCCGGACGTCCACGCGTGGCCCCGGCCGGTCGGGCGCGACGCGGGCGCGGTGCGGTTCGCGATCGGCCTCGGCCGGCGACCGGTGAGCGCGGCGGTGCTGGCCGACCTGGTCGCCCGGTGGACGACGGGGTGGCGCGGCGTCGAGGTCGTCCGGGTCGGCAACGGCGAGGTGCCGACCCTGCGTTGAGCCGGGTCCCGGTGGCGCTGGTGCGTTCGGCGCACTCCCGGCCGCGCCGACCGGGGTAGTCGATCTAGGACGGGATTGCGCGCCGGCCGGTTTGGGCACCACACACGTCGTGACGATCAGTGGAGCGGACCGGCGGACGGTGGTCACCGCGGAGAAGTTCGCGGTGCGCAGCGCGGTGTCCTTGATCGCCGCGAGCGCGGCGGGCGCGGCCTTCTTCGTGGTGCTGGCCGTGGTCTGGGCGGACTGGGCCCCGGTGCGCGTCGCCGACCAGGCGATCTCGACCTCCTTCAACCGCTGGGTCGCCGGCTCGGAGACCGCGGTGGCCGTGCTGCGCGGGATCACCACCCTGGGCGACACCACCACCCTGATCGGCGTGGCGGGGCTGGCCACGGCGTGGCTGCTCCTGCGCCGGCGCCCCTGGGTCGCGGTGCACGTGGTCGTCACCGCGGCGGGCGGCGGGCTGCTCGGCGTGGTGGTCAAGGAACTCGTCGGGCGGCTGCGCCCGCTGGTCGAGGTGGAGGTGGCCGACGCGGCGGGACCGAGCTTCCCGAGCGGGCACACGCTGGGCTCCACCGTCACCTACGGCGTGCTGCTGCTGGTCTTCGCCTCCGTGCCGCGCGGCCGGGCGGCGCTGACCTGGCTGGTGGTCGCGGTCGTCGTCGCGGTCGGCGCGACGCGGGTGGCGCTGGGCGTGCACTACGCGACCGACGTGCTCGGCGGCTGGCTGCTGGGCCTGCTGTGGCTGGCGCTGACCACCGAGGTGTTCCGCCAGTGGCGGCGCGACCGCGGGATGCCGGACGTGCCCGTGTCGCACGGCCTGGTGCCCGAGGCGGCCGACGACCTCGAACCCGCGCCGGAGCGGGCGCACGTGCCGGGCGGGGCCTGGCGCGCCGCGGCGCGGCTGCTGGTGGCGTGGGGCCTGCTGCTGGGCACGCTGTTCGCCCTGGGCTCGTGGCTCACCGCCGCGGGCGAGGACGTGCCGCCCGCGTGGGACCGCGCCGTGGTCGAGTGGTTCGCCGAGCGCCGGACCCCGGCGTGGGACGCGGCCCTGGTGCCGCTGGGCGACGCCACCGGGACCGGACCGGTGATCACCGCCGCGGTCGTGGTGTGCGTGCTCGCCCTCGCCGCGACCCGCGACTGGCGCCCCGTCCTGCTGGTCGTCCTCGGCCTCCTCGGCGAGGTGGCGCTGTTCCTGATCACCTCGTCGATCATCGACCGGGCCCGGCCCGCGTCCCGGATCCCCAGCGACGTCCCGCCCACCTCCGCGTTCCCCTCCGGGCACGTCGCGGCGTCCCTGGTCCTCGGGGCCGCCGTGGTGCTGCTGGTCCGGCGCGCGGTGCGGGGGTGGTGGCGGGTGCCGGCCGTGGTGCTCGCCGCGGCGGTGCCCGCGGTCGTCGCGGTGCAGCGGCTCTACACCGGTCTCCACCACCCGACCGACGTGCTGGGCAGCCTGCTGCTCGCGCTGGTGTGGATCGCGGTCGTGCACACCGCGGTCTACGGCGGCGTCGTGGTCCGGCCCGCGGAACGGCGGTCCGGCGCGCGCTCCTGACACGTGATCCGAGTCTCGTGCGGTGGGGCTCCCGGACCCTGTATAGGGTTTCCGCGGAGAACTCACCACCCACCGCGTCGAGAGGGGGCGATCGGTGCTCGGGGAGCCCGACGAGCGAGACGTGGCCGGGTGGCGGGCCGTCGGCCCGACGGCCCTGCGCGCGGAGCTCGACCGCGCGCTGGGTGCTCCGCGCGCTCCCGGCTCACCGGACTCACCCGACGCTCAGTCCGCTCCGCGCGCTCCCGGCTTACCCGACGCTCAGTCCGCTCCGCGCGCTCCCGGCTCACCAGCGGCCCCGGGCGCTCAGGCCGCCGCGTCCGTCTCGGACGCCGAGCTGATCGCGGCGGTGCGCGGCGGCGCGGTGCGGTCCTACGGGCAGCTGTACTCGCGCCACGTGGCGGCCGCGCGCAACCTGGCCCGGCAGCTGTCGCGCTCGCCCGTGGAGGCCGACGACCTCGTCTCGGACGCCTTCGCGAAGGTCCTGCTGGTCCTGCGGGGCGGGCGCGGGCCCGACGAGGCGTTCCGGCCCTACCTGCTCACCACGCTGCGGCACACCGCGTACGACCGGACCCGGCACGAGCGCCGGGTGGAGCTGGCCGGCGACCTGGAGGCCGTCTCGGGGGTGGAGCGCGCGGTCAGCCAACCGTTCCACGACACGGCGGTGGCCGAGCTGGAGCGGTCGCTGGCCGCGCGGGCGTTCGCCAGCCTGCCGGAGCGGTGGCGGGTGGTGCTGTGGCACACCGAGGTCGAGGGGCAGTCGCACGCCGACGTCGCGCCGCTGCTCGGGTTGACCACCAACGGCGTGGCCGCGATCGCCTACCGGGCCAGGGAAGGGCTGCGGAAGGCGTACGTGCAGGCGCACGTCGTGCAGGACCCCGGTGGGCGCTGCCGCGCCGCGGTCTCGCGGCTGGGCGCGTGGACGCGGCGCGGGCTGTCCGCGCGGGAGACCGCGCAGGTCGAGTCCCACCTGGACGAGTGCCTGGACTGCCGCTCGCTGGCCGCCGAGCTGACCGACGTCAGCGGCGCGCTGCGCGCGGTGGTCGCACCGCTGGTGCTGGGGGCCGGCGCGGCCGGTTACCTGGCGACGGCGGGGAACGGGCAGGCCGCGGCGGTGTCGGGCGGCGCGGCGGCGAGCGGCGCGACCGGCGGCGGCTCCGGCGCGGGCGGTCCTGGAACAGGCAGCGGGGCAGGCGACCCCGGGGCAGGCAGCGGGAGCGGGTCCGGGACAGGCGGCGGTAACGGCCCCGGGACAGGCGGCGGCGGCTCCGGCGCGGGCGGTCCTGGCTCCGGCAACGCGACGTCGCCCGCGCAGTGGCTCGGCGCGGCGGCCGCGGCCACCGCCGTACTGGTGGCCGTGCTGGCCGGGACGAACACCACCCGGCAGGCGATCGTGCCCACGGCCGGCTCGACGCCGACCCCTACCCGGGTCGCCGGTTCCACCGCGACCGCACCGGAGCAGACGCCCTCCCCCGGCGCCACCACCACGACCGCACCCACCACGACCGGCGCCACCACCTCGTCGACCACCGGTCCCGCGACGGTCGCGCCACCGGTCGTGACCACCACGACGGGCACGACCACCACCACCCCGGTCGAGCAGGTCGGCGGCGAGCTGACGCCGATCGTGCCGACCACCTTCGCCACCGGCACGGGCGGGCCGCCCACCGAGCTGCCGGTGGTCGTGCACAACACGGGCCTGGTCCCGCTGCCGCCGCCGGTCCTCGCCCTGGCCCTGCCCGACGACGTGCGCGTGGTCGGGCCCGGCCAGTCGCTGCTGGGCAGGCGGCTGGTGGCGCTCGACGGCGCGGCCGGGCAGGCGCGGGTGGGGTGCCCGTCGAGCCGCGGCACGGTGACGTGCACGGCCGAGCGGGCGCTCGCGCCCGGCGAGTCGGTGACCTTCGTGCTGCGGGTGCTGGCCGGGCCCGCGGCGGTGAGCGGCGCGATCACCGGGACGGTGACGGCGGGCGCGCTGTACGCCACGCCGGTGCGGGTGCCGGTCACCATCACGCCGCGGTAGCGCCGGCTAGGAGAGGTCCCGGCCGATGCGGTGGCCGATCAGCGCCTCGCGGAAGCTGCCCCGCTCGTGCGCGGCCACCAGGTCGGCGGCGATGTCGCGCAGCTTGCTGTTGCCGTGCTGGGAGGCGCGGCGGAGCAGGGCGAACCCGCCGTCGGTGTCGCAGGAGAAGTGGCGCATCAGCAGCCCCTGCGCGAGGCCGATGGTGTGCCGGGTGCCCAGGGCCGTGGTCAGGTTCTCCACCAGGCGACGGCTGTCGTGGAAGAGCTGGGCGTTGTCGAACGCCACCCCGGCGTGCAGGGTGATCAGCAGGATGATGTCGTAGGCGTGGTCGTCGAACAGGTGCGGCTCGCGGCTGAGCAGCGTCACCGCGGCGTGGGGCGGGCGCTGCGAGGGCACCGGCAGGACCAGGCAGCCGCGGAACTCCCGGAGCGCGAGGCGGGCGGTGAACAGCGGCCACCGGTCGTCGTCGCGGGTGTCCTCGATCCGCCGCGGCTCGCGGTAGCGCAGCACGTCGAGCAGCGGGCCGCCGTCCGTGGCGGGGTCGGCCTGGCTCACCGGGGGCTCGCCGGTGGTCGCGACGACCTCGAACCCCCCGTCCTCGCGGCCGACCGAGATGAAGGCGAGGTCGCACCCCGGGACGGACGCGACCAGGTGGTCGAGGAAGTGGCGGGCGGTCGCCTCGTACGCCTCGTCGTCGTTGAGCCGGGCCATCTCGGCCAGCGCGCCGGCGAGCGCCAGTACGTCGTGTGTCATTCGGTGCGTCCCCCCGGAGGTGGTCCACCGCGTCCCGGCCGCGACCGACCGGGACGACGGGAGTGGTCCGTCGGGATGCTGCGCTGCTGAACACGCCCGTCGCGGCTCAGGACACTAGCGCACGGGCCGTTCGCCGCGGTGGGCAGGACCGGTGGAGCGGGGCCAGGGGGGCCGGGGCGCGCGGACGCTGGTTTGCTCAACGGTTCCGCACACCCCGGCCCCGGCCCGCCGGAGCGGGCCTACCGTGCCAAAACGCGCGCGCACGGGTGAAGATGTTTTACCCTGCGTGGACAGGGTTAAACGGCGACCTCGGCCGAAAGTACGAGAACGCTGCCCGATGGGGTGCACCCACCCCCCGGAGCGTCCTACGTTCCGCTCATGACTGCGACACAGGGCACCACGGCTCCCCCGGCCACGCTCGTCGCCGCGTTCTTCGGCTTCCTGGTCTCCGCGGTCTCCGCGCTGGCCGGCGGTCTGGTCGTGCTGGGCATGGAGGCGGAACCGGCCGACGCGGTGCGCCGGTCCAACCCCGGGTTCACCGAGGACCAGGTGGGCTCGGCGGTCACCCTGGGCCAGGCCACGGTGCTCGGCACGGCCGTGCTCATCGCGCTCGTCTACCTCTGGCTGTCGTTCAAGCTCAAGGCCGGGCGCAACTGGGCGCGGGTGACGCTGACCGTCTTCACCGCGCTCCAGGTGGCCGCGGTGGTCACCGGCGACGGCAACACCCGGGTCGGGTACGCCGGCGCCGCCGTCGCGGTGCTCGCCCTGGTGCTGTCCTACCTCCCCTCCTCCTCCGCGCACTTCCGGCGGGCCCGCTAGTCGCCCGGCCAGGCCGGGTTGGATGATCCGCGGATGACCTCGACCGGACCGCAGGCCAGGCGCGGCGTGCTCGTCACCGAGCTCGCCGTCCTGGTCGCGGCCGTCGCGGTGGACCTGGTGTGGCAGGTGCGGTCGCCCGGTCCGCCGGGCACGCTCGCGACGGTGGTGGGCTCGTTCGCGTCGCCCTCCGGGTCGGCGGCGGCGGTCCTGGCGGTGCTGCGGCGGCGGTTCCCCCGGCACGTGCTCGGGCTGGGGGTCGCGGTGGCGGCGCTGTCGCTGGTGGGCACGGCGCTGGTGGCGGCCGGCGGGGGCGCGGTGGCCGAGGGGCCGCCGACCGCTGAGGTGTGCGCGGCGGCGCTGCTGGTCGGCGCGGGGTGCCGGCGGCTGCCGCCGGTCCGGGCGGGCGCGCTCCC
>NZ_JBHSQO010000031.1:0-89440 GCF_042658445.1 Saccharothrix lopnurensis
GCTCTGCCCGCCGCGCCGCGCTCTGCCCGCCGCGCCGCGCTCTGCCCCGCGCCCGCTCGACTGCCCCGCTCCCCGCGCCGCATCCTGCCGCCCTGCCCCGCTGCGCCCTGCCCCGCCCTGCCCCACCCCGCGCGGCCCCACCCGCCGCGCTGCACCCCGCCGCCCCGAGCCCCGCTGCGCCCCGCTCGGCCGCCCCGTCCTGCCAGCTGCCGCCCTGCCCTGCCACCCTGCTCGCCCCCACCCGCCGTTCTCCCGCCTCCCCCCGGTGGGGATCGGCACACCACCCGGTTCGTCCACGTCGTCAACCCTCCCCACAGGCCACCATGCCCCCATCCGTCGAAACCATTTCGACAGTTTGTCGAATGACGTTTCAACAATATCCGCAGATCATGAGCACCCCCGAAGAACCCGCACCAGCAGAACCCCACCGTTGCCGAAAACCTTTTCGACTGCCAGAGTGCTGGAGGTGCGGCCGACCGACCCGGTCCGCCGCCACCGCGGGAGGCTGGGATGACCCTCACGTCACCGGACACCACCGCTGTCGGGGGTCGTCCCGTAGTACCCGCCCGGGGCGCCCTGCGGCCGCTGGGCCTCCACGAGGTCCGCGTCACCGGCGGCTTCTGGGCCGTGCGGCAGGGCGTGAACGCCTCCTCCACCCTGCCGCACGCCCGCGCCTGGCAGGACCGGCTCGGCTGGACCGGCAACCTCACCTCCGGCGTCAGCTCGCCGGACCGGCTCGGCCGCGAGTTCTCCGACTCCGAGGTCTACAAGCTGCTGGAGGCGATGGCCTGGGAGGCGGGCCGGTCGCCCGACCCGGCGCTGGAGGCCGCGATCGCGGAGGTGACCGGGGCGATCGCGTCGGCGCAGGCCCCCGACGGCTACCTCGGCACGGCGTTCGGCGGTCCCGGCCGGCCGGCGCGCTACAGCGACATGACGTGGGGCCACGAACTCTACTGCGCGGGCCACCTCCTCCAGGCCGCCGTGGCGCGTGCCCGCACCGCCGGTCCCGACCGGCTGCTGGAGGTCGCCCGCCGCGTGGCCGACCACGTGTGCGCCGAGTTCGGCCCGGACGGCAGGCAGGACGTGTGCGGCCACCCGGAGATCGAGGTGGCGCTGGTCGAGCTGGCCCGCACCACGGGGGAGCGCCGCTACCTGGACCAGGCGGCCCTGTTCGTCGAGCGCCGCGGTCGGCGCAGCCTGCCCCGCCACCGGTTCGGCTGGTCCTACTTCGGCGACGACGTCCCGATCCGCGAGGCCACCGTGCTGCGCGGCCACGCGGTCCGGGCGCTGTACCTGGCGTGCGGCGCGGTCGACGTGGCGGTGGAGACCGGTGACGACGACCTGCTGCGCGCGGTCGCCGCCCAGTTCGACCGGACCCTGGCCCGCCGCACCTACCTGACCGGGGGCATGGGGTCGCGGCACACCGACGAGGCGTTCGGCGACGACTTCCAGCTGCCCGCCGACCGGGCCTACTCCGAGACCTGCGCCGGGGTCGCCGCGATCATGCTCGCCTGGCGGCTGCTGCTGGCCACCGGGGACGGGCGCTACGACGACGTGGTCGAGCGCATCCTCTACAACGTCGTGGCCACCGCGGTCGCGGACGACGGCCGGTCCTTCTTCTACGCCCACACCCTGCACCAGCGCACGCCCACGGCCGTCGTGCCCGCCGACGAGGAGCAGCTCGGGTTCGGCGGCGGACCGCGCGCGCCGTGGTTCGAGGTGTCGTGCTGCCTGCCCAACGTGGCCCGCCTGCTCGCCTCCCTGGCCTGCTACACCGCCACCGTGGACGACACGGGCGTGCGGCTGCACCAGTACGCCGACACCGACATCGACACCCGCCTGGCCGACGGCCGCGAGGTCGGCCTGCGGGTCCGCACCGCCTACCCCGACGACGGCGTGGTCACCGTGCGGGTGGTCAAGACCGACGACGAGCCGTGGTCGGTCACGCTGCGCGTGCCGCCCTGGGCGACCGGGGCGGTGCTGCACACCAGCTACGGCCGCCACCCGGCGCCCGTGGGCGACGTGGTGGTGCACCGGAGGTTCCGGCCCGGCGAGGAGATCCGGCTGGAGCTGCCGGTGACGCCGCGCTTCACCCACCCCGACCCCCGCGTGGACGCGGTGCGCGGCTGCGTCGCGGTGGAGCGCGGCCCGGTCGTGTACTGCGCGGAGAGCGCCGGGCACGACCTGGACGCGCTGCGGGTCGACCCGACCACCCCGCCCGCCGACGGCCCCGGTGGCGTGCTGGTCGACGCCCGCTTCCACGCCCCCGCCGACGCGCCGTGGCCCTACGGCCCGCCCCCGCCCGCCGCGACCGGACCGCGCGCGCCGCTGGCGCTGGTGCCCTACCACCGCTGGGCCCGCGGCGGCCCGTCCACCATGCGCGTCTGGCTGCCCACCGACTGACCCGCCCCCGACCGCGACCCGCCCCGCCCGCGACCCGCCCCGCCCCGACCCGACCGCGCCCCGACCGCGACCCGCCCCGCCCCGACCCGACCGCGCCCCGACCCGACCGCGACCCCACCCCGGGAGCGCCCCAGGACTGATCCGCCGCCACCGACAACCCGGAAGGAGGATCGCAGTGCCGCGATCCTGGAAGAGAACAGTCCTGGCCGTCCTGCTCGGCGCGGTGGCCGTCGGCGGGGTCGTGCAACCGGCCTCGGCGGACATCGCGCCCGCCGCCAACCCGCCCGGCTGGAGCCCGCCGTCGAGCCTGGTCACCCCCCTGAACCAGGTGTGGTCGCACCAGGAGAGCACCTACGGCAACCTCTACGGCTTCCGCAACTACGGCTGGGACCAGGTGTTCGCCAACGGCGGCTACCTGAACTTCTGCGTCCGCTGGGACTCCCCGGCCCCGGTGTCGGCGTCGTTGCGCGACCGCATCCACGCCAAGTTGGCCGAGCAGTACAAGAAGTGGGTGGACCTGGTGGTGGGCCACAACAACTGGCCCTACGCCACGGTGCCGGTCAAGGTCGTCGGGTGGGCCGTCCGCGACCGCGCCCAGCTCCAGTGGTCGGACAACTCCGTCGACATCTACGTCAACAACATCCGCGAGAACGCGCCGCAGTGCGCCGAGCCGTGCGGCCGGTTCTTCGTCCGCGACGGCGTCTACCGCAACTGCCCCGGCGGCGTGGCCCGGCACTACGACCAGTCGCTGTGGCTGACCGCCGGCATGGGCGGCGGCGCGGGCGGCGACTGGGGCCAGCGCGTGGGCAGCGAGTACTTCGTCAACAGCCTCAACAGCAACGACGTGACGATCCTGCTGCACGAGATCGGCCACACGTTCGGCCTGGACGACTTCTACGACTGGACACCCAGCGGCGTGTCCGGCTTCATCATGAAGGCCGGCAGCGCCCCGAACATCACCGAGTTCGACGCGTGGATGTTCCGCGACTGGTGGCGGCACCTCAAGAGCCGGTACGGCCGCTGATCCCGGGTCGGCGCCCCGCCCCACCCCGCGTCGGCGGGGCGCCGGCCACCCCCGCACCCGTCACGAGAGGTGACGCGCATGTCCCCGCACCAACCACCCCGGCGCGCCGTGCTGCGCGCGGGAGCGGCGCTCGCCGCGACCGCCCTGCCCGCCACCACCCCGCCCGGCCAGGCCACCGCGACCACCGCCGTGACCACCGCCCCGGTCCAGCCGGCGGCCCGGCCCGACATCGGCACGTCCGCCGACCCGTTCCCGCTGTCCGCGGTGGCGCTGCTGGCCGGCCCGTTCCAGCGCAACACCGCCCGCACCCACGCCTACCTGAGGTTCCTCGACCCGGACCGGCTGCTGCACACCTTCCGGCTCAACGTCGGCCTGCCGTCCTCCGCCGCCCCCTGCGGCGGCTGGGAATCCCCCACCACGGAGCTGCGCGGCCACTCCACCGGGCACGTGCTCACCGCGCTCGCCCAGGCGTACGCGAGCACCGGCGGCGCCGACTTCAAGGCGAAGTCGGACCACCTGGTCGCGCAGCTGGCCGTGTGCCAGGACCGGGCCCGGACCGCCGGGTTCACCACCGGCTACCTGTCGGCGTTCCCGGAGAGCTTCATCGACCGGGTGGAGGCGCGCCGGCAGGTCTGGGCGCCCTACTACACCCTGCACAAGATCCTGGCCGGCCTGCTGGACGCGCACCTGCTCACCGGCAACGCCCAGGCGCTGACCGTGCTGACCCGCCTGGCCGGCTGGGTCGGGTGGCGCAACGGCAGGCTCACCCAGGCCCAGCGCCAGGACATGCTCGACACCGAGTTCGGCGGCATGAACGAGGTGCTGGCCAACCTGCACCAGCTCACCGGCGACCCGGCGCACCTCACCGCCGCCCGGTACTTCGACCACGCCGAGGTGTTCGACCCGCTCGCCGCCGGTCGGGACGCCCTGGCCGGCTACCACGCCAACACCCAGATCCCCAAGGCGCTCGGCGCGCTGCGCGAGTACCACGCCACCGGCGAGACCCGGTACCGCGACATCGCCCGCACCTTCTGGGACCTCGTGGTGGGCACGCACACCTACGCCATCGGCGGCAACTCCAACGGCGAGTACTTCCGGGCGCCGAACCGGATCGCCTCCGAGCTGTCCGACCACACCTGCGAGTGCTGCAACACCTACAACACGCTCAAGCTGACCCGGCAGCTGTTCCGGACCACCCCGGGCCGGCCCGAGCTGTTCGACTTCTACGAGAAAGCCCTCTACAACCACCTGCTCGGCGCGCAGGACCCGGACTCGGCGCACGGCCACCACAGCTACTACGTGCCGCTGCGGCCCGGCGGGCAGCGCACCTACAGCAACGACTACCAGAACTTCACCTGCTGCCACGGCACCGGGATGGAGACCAACACCAAGCACGGCGACAGCACCTACTTCCACTCCGGCACCACGCTGTGGGTGACCCTGTTCATCCCGTCCGTGCTGACCTGGCCGGGACGGGGCATCACCGTGCGCCAGGACACCGGCTTCCCGGACACCCCGAGCACCCGCCTCACCGTCACCGGCTCCGGCGCGATCGACCTGCGCCTGAGGGTCCCGTCCTGGGCGGCGGGCGCGCGGCTGCGGCTCAACGGCGCGGACGTCCCGGTCACCCCGGGCGGCTACGCGCGGCTGGACCGGACCTGGGCGAGCGGCGACGTGGTGGACCTGTCCCTGCCCATGGCGCTGACCAGGGAGAGCGCCCCGGACGACCCGGCGGTGCAGGTCGTCAAGCACGGCCCGATCGTGCTGGCCGGCGGTTACGGCACGACCGACCTGACCTCGCTGCCGGTGCTGCGCCCCGACACGCTGCGGCCGACCTCCACCCCGCTGGAGTACACGGCGACGGCCTCCACCGGCCAGGTCCGGCTGGCGCCGTTCCACCGCACGCACCGGCAGCGCTACACCGTCTACTGGCGCGTCTGACCCCCACGCGACCCCCATGGAGCCCACCATGCCCAACCGCAAGCGGGCGTTCGGCCCGTTCGCCGCCCTGGTGCTCGTCGCCGCCCTGGCGCCGCCCGCGCTCGCCGCGAACCCGATCGTCACCTCCTACTACACCGCCGACCCGGCCCCGCTGGTCGTCGGGAACACGATGTACGTCTACGCCGGACGCGACGAGGCGCCGTCCGGCGGCACCAACTTCCAGATGCGCGAGTGGCGCGTGCTGTCCTCGACCGACGCCGCGACCTGGACCGACCACGGCGCCCGCGCGAACGTCGCCACGTTCCCGTGGGCGGGCGCGGACGCCTGGGCGAGCGAGGTCGAGCCGCGCGACGGCAGGTACTACTGGTACACCTCGGTCAACGGCAACGGCGCGGGGTGGATGGACATCGGCGTCGCGGTGGGCGACAGCCCGCTGGGGCCGTTCCGCGACGCCAAGGGCGGGCCGCTGATCAGCGACAGCACCCCGAACTCGTCCGGGCTCAACATCGAC
Source organism: Saccharothrix lopnurensis (assembly GCF_042658445.1). Lineage (NCBI taxonomy): Bacteria > Bacillati > Actinomycetota > Actinomycetes > Pseudonocardiales > Pseudonocardiaceae > Saccharothrix > Saccharothrix lopnurensis. The sequence goes on from NZ_JBHSQO010000031.1 coordinate 5,880, forward strand.
CCGACCGTGTTCACCGACGACGACGGCCAGTCCTACCTGTACTGGGGCGGCTACTGGGGCGCACGCGCCGCCAAGCTCAAGCCCAACATGATCGAGCTGGACGGCCCGGTGGTCACGCCCACCGGTCTGGCGAACTTCTGGGAAGCGCCCTGGATGTTCAAGCGCAACGGCCTGTACTACATGGTGTACGCCGCCAACGACACCAACGGCTGCGTCACCTCCTCCAGCTACGCCTGCCAGCGCTACGCCACCGCCACCAACCCCATGGGCCCGTGGACGCACCGCGGCGTGGTGCTCGACCAGGTCTCCTCGACCACCAACCACGCGGGTGTGGTGCAGTTCAACGGGCAGTGGTACATCGTCTACCACAACGCCAACGCGCCCGGCGGCGGCAACTTCCGCCGTTCGGTGGCCGTGGACCTGCTGCACTTCAACGCCGACGGCACGATGCGCAAGGTCGTGCAGACCACCACCGGGCCGCCGCCCAACCCGGGCGGCGGGGGCGGCGGCAACCTGGCCCCGTCGGCGACCGCGTCCACCTCGCACGTCTCGGCGTGGGAGTCGCTGGCCGCGCTCAACAACGGCGGCACGCCCGCGAACTCGGCGGACCGCTCGAACCTCGCCTACGGCAACTGGCCGGAGCGGGGCACGCAGTGGGTCGAGTACACCTGGCCCACCGCGAGATCGGTCGACCGCGTGTCCACCTACTGGTTCGACGACGGCCAGGGCATCGACCTGCCCGCCTCCTGCCAGGTGCAGTACTGGACCGGCAGCGCCTACGCGCCGGTGCCCGGCCAGTCGGCGTGCGGCGTCGCGGGCGACACCGTCAACACCACCACGTTCACCGCCGTGAGCACCACGCGGCTGCGGTTGTCGATCACCTCGAAGCCCGACTCCTCGACGGGGGTGCTGGAATGGCAAGCGTTCGCCGCGTGACCCGCCGGCTGGCGGTCCTCACCCTGCTCGGCGCGCTGCTCGTCCCCGCCGAACAGGCGGTGGCCGCGCAGACCATCGGCTACCCGACCTTCTCCGGCCCGGCGATCCCCGCCCCGCCGGTCGGCTACAGCACGGGCAGCACCATGCGCGCCATCTACGACGCCGAGGCCGGCGGCACCGACTTCTGGGTGGACCGGCTGCTGGCCCGCCCCGGCAACGACCCGGCCGGCCCGTGGCTGATGACCCGGGGACGGGGCCTGTTCATGTACACCCACAACCCGGGCGTGCTCGGGTTCGGCGGCAACGCCGCGTACTGGGACAACATCAGCAGCCAGAACGCCTACGCCATCACCGTGGGCTCGGGCGCGCTCACCGAGCAGGTCGCCAACCGGTGGCAGGCGCCCAGCCACTGGAAGGGCGTCTACACCCGGACCGGCGTGCGGGTGGACGTCGCGAAGTTCATCACCCACAACAACGTCGCCGTCACCAACCTGACCGTCACCAACACCGGCTCGGCGGCCACCACGCTGCCCCTGCGCGTCACCTCGCCCTACGCCACCACCGCCACCGGTACCGAGCTGACCGGGCAGCGGCAGGTGAAGAACAACCTCACCACCATCCGGCCCCGGCTGGCCGGTGACGGGTTCACGCCCGCGAACGGCGGCCTCGACCGGTCGATCACCCTCGCCGCCGGCCAGTCGCTCACCACCAAGGTGGTCATGGGGTTCGTCACCGACGAGATCCCCGAGTCGCTGACCGAGTACAACGCCTACCGCGCCCGCACGGCGGCCGACGCGTTCGCCACCCACGTGCGCGACCACAACCGCTGGTGGGCCGACAACGTCCCCTACCTCGACGTGCCCGACCCGGCGATCAAGAAGAACATCTACTACCGCTGGTGGCTGATGCGGTTCAACCACCTCGACGTCGACATCCCCGGCCAGGACTTCCAGTTCCCCGTCTCCATCGAGGGCGTGACCGGCTACAACAACGCCATCGCCCTCACCCAGCCGATGCACATCGACGACCTCAAGTACCTGCGCGACCCGGTGTACTCCTACGGGCCGTGGCTGTCGGCGGGCCAGTCGTCGAAGGGCGGCCGGTTCGTGGACAACCCCGGCGACCCGGAGAACTGGTCCAACTCCTACACCCAGTACATCTCCGAGGCCGCCTGGCGCGCCTACCAGGTCCACGGCGGCCAGCCCGCCATCGCCGGCAACCTCGCCCGCTACGCCGAGGGCGACGCCAAGGGTCAACTGGCCACCTACGACACCAACGACAACGGCGTCATCGAGTACGACTGGGGCGCGATGACCGGCAACGACGCCGACGCCGTCTCCTTCGACTGGCGACCCGGCAACCTCGACCGCGCCGAAACCGCCTACGTCTGGAGCGGCGCGACGGCCGCGCGGCAGGCGTACGCCCTGGTCGGGAACACCGCCAAGGCCAACGAGATGCAGGCCCTGGCCGACCGCGTCCGCACCGGCGTGATCAACACCCTGTGGAACCCGTCCCGGCAGCTGCTGGAGCACAAGCACGTCTCCACCAACACCCACGTGCCGTGGAAGGAGATCAACAACTACTACCCGTACTCGGTCGGCCTGATGCCCGACACCGACCAGTACAAGCAGGCGCTGCGCCTGTTCGCCGATCCCGCCGAGTACCCGGTGTTCCCGTTCTACACCGCCAACCAGCGCGACAAGGCCGTCGCGGCGGCGGCCGGGCACCCCGGGTCGAACAACTTCTCCACCATCAACTCCACCGTCCAGTTCCGCTTCTACTCCTCCGTGCTGCGCAACTACCCCAACCAGTGGACGACCGCCGAGGACTACAAGAAACTGCTGTACTGGAACACCTGGGCCCAGTACGTCGGCGGCAACACCCAGTGGCCCGACGCCAACGAGTTCTGGGCCAACTGGAACCCCTCCGGCCGCACCATCGACTACCGCTCCTGGATCCACCACAACATCCTCGGCAGCTCCAACTGGACCCTCGTCGAGGACGTGGCCGGCCTGCGCCCGCGCACCGACACCCGGGTGGAGCTGTCGCCCATCGACATCGGCTGGTCCCACTTCGCGGTGAACAACCTGCGCTACCGCGGCCTGGACCTCAGCGTCGTCTGGGACGACCCCGCCGACGGCGTCACCCGCTACCAGGGCGTGCCGGAGGGCTACTCGGTCTACCTCAACGGCACCCGCGCGTTCACCGTCGACCGGCTGACCCGCGTGCTCTACGACCCGACCACCGGCGCCGTGACGTTCCCGTCCGGCAGCGGCACCGTCCGCTTCAGCACGCCGTTCGCCGGGTTGCGCGCGCCCCAGGACGTGGTCCACACCGGAGCGCGCGTGGTCGACGTCTTCGCCAAGGCCGGCGTGAACCTGACCTCGACCGCCCCCAACCTCGCCCGCGGCGCCGCCGTGTCCGCCTCCTACACCGCGTCGGGCACCTCCACCGCGGCGGCGGTCGACGACCTGCCGACCAACGAACCGCTGTGGGGCACGGCGGGCTCGCCCAACGCCCAGGACTGGTACGAACTGGACCTCCGCCAGTCCCGCGCGGTGGGGGAGGTGCGCCTGTACTTCCGCGACGACCGGGCGGCCAACCGCTACCGCGCGCCCGCCTCCTACACCGTCCAGCGCTGGGACGGCAGCGCCTGGGTCGCGGTGCCGTCGCAGGTCAGACAACCGGCCGCGGCCCGCGCCAACTACAACCGGGTCACCTTCACCCCGGTCACCACCCAGCGGCTGCGCGTGCTGCTCACCCACGCGTCGGGCTTCAGGACCGCGCTGACGGAGGTGAAGGTCCACTAACCACGTCGGTCCGCGGTCCGGCCCGGGGGGTGCCCACCCCCCGGGCCGGACCCGTTCCACCACCACGTCATCCGCTGTGTCGCCGCCCCGGCGGGGTCACGCTCCGTGCACTGTGGATCGACCACCCGTCCACACGAGACGCGCCCCGACGACCCGCGCGGACCCCCGATCGTCAGGCGATCGTCAGGTTGATCCGGGATGATGTCCCGGATGATGGGAGCGATGTTCGCCTCAAGATCGCCACGGGTACCCGTCCGGCGCCCACCCGAACAGGTGGGCGGGTCCGGTGGGGGGTCGCCGTGAGTTTCTGGGAGTTCGTGGCCGACCGGTGGAACCGCCTGCTGGTGGAGGCCCTGCTGCACGTCAGCGCCGTGGTGCAGTGCACGGTGCTGGCCGCGGTCATCGGCGTGGGGGTCGGCGTCGCGGTGTACCGCAGCCCCGTGGGCTCGACCATCGCCACCGCGCTGACCAGCGCGATCCTCACCATCCCCTCGTTCGCCCTGCTCGGCCTGCTCATCCCGGTGCTGGGGCTGGGCGTGGAGCCGACCGTGGTCGCCCTGGTGCTCTACGGGCTGCTGCCGATCGTGCGCAACACGATCGTGGGACTGTCCGGTGTCGACGGCGCCGTGCGGGACGCGGCCCGGGGCATCGGCATGACCCGGCTGGGCACCCTCACCAGGATCGAGCTGCGGCTCGCCTGGCCCGCCATCCTGACCGGCACCCGCATCTCCGCCCAGATGCTGATGGGCATCGCGGCCATCGCCGCCTACGTGCGCGGTCCCGGGCTGGGCGTGGAGATCTTCGCCGGGCTGACCAGGGCCGGCAGCGCGAACGCGACCAACCAGGCCATCGCCGGCACCCTCGGCATCGTGGTCCTCGCGCTGGTCCTGGACGGCGTCTTCGCGCTGATCGGCCGTTTCACCACCTCCAGGGGGATCCGTGGCCAGTGAGATCGAGCTCGTCGACGTGACCAAGCGGTACGGCGGCGCGTCGGAACCCGCCGTCGACTCGGTCAGCCTGACCGTGCCGGCCGGGGAGATCGTGGTGTTCGTCGGCCCCTCCGGCTGCGGCAAGACCACCACCATGCGGATGATCAACCGGCTGATCGAGCCCACCTCGGGCCGGATCACCATCGACGGCCGGGACACCCTGTCGCTCGACCCCGACGAGCTGCGCCGCGGCATCGGGTACGCCATCCAGCAGGCCGGGCTGTTCCCGCACCTCACGGTCGCGCAGAACGTCGGCACGGTGCCGGGCCTGCTGGGCTGGGGCAGGACCAGGGTGGCCGAACGGGTGGACGAGATGCTGGACCTGGTCGGGCTGGACCCGGCCGACTACCGCGACCGCTACCCCCGGCAGCTGTCCGGCGGCCAGCAGCAGCGCGTGGGCGTGGCCAGGGCGCTGGCCGCCGACCCGCCGGTGCTGCTGATGGACGAGCCGTTCGGCGCGGTCGACCCGATCACGCGCGGCAACCTCCAGGACGAGCTGATGCGGTTGCAGGCGGAGCTGCGCAAGACCATCGTGTTCGTCACGCACGACTTCGACGAGGCGGTCAAGATCGGCGACCGGATCGCGGTGCTCGGCAAGCAGTCCCACGTCCTCCAGTACGACACGCCCGAGGCGATCCTGGCCAACCCCGCGGACGACACGGTCGCCGGGTTCGTGGGCGCCGGGGCCTCGCTCAAGCAGCTGCGGCTGCGCCGGGTGCGCGAGGTCGAGCTCAGCCAGGCCGTGACCGCGTCGGTGGGCGACGAACCCGCCGAGGTCGGCCGCAGGCTGGCCGGGTCGGGTCACCAGTACGCGCTGCTGCTGGACGCCCGCGACCGGCCGGTGAGCTGGGTGCACGCCCGCGACCCGCGGCAGCCGCGCCCGGTCGGCGACTCGGTGTCGCTCCAGTCGACGCTCCAGGACGCCCTGGAGGCCATCCTCACCGAGGGCGGCGCGGCCGTCGTGACCGGAGCGCGCGGCGAGTACGTGGGCGTGGTCGAGATGGACGCGGTCATCGGCACGGTCCGCAAGCTGCGCGAGGACCACGCGGAGGTGGGCACGTGACGACCGCGGCACAGGTCCGCCGCGCCGACCGGCTGCGGCTGCTGATCCAGCCGATCGCCGTGCTGGTGCTGGTCGGCGGGGTGCTGGCCTGGGCGTTCTCCCGGGACCTCGACTCGATCGAGCGGCAGAGCATCAACGCCCCGGCGCTGACGTCGGCCACCTGGGACCACCTGGTGATCAGCTTCGCGGTGACCGCGCTGGTCCTCGTGGTGGCCGTCCCCCTGGGCGTGGTGCTGACCCGCCGGTGGGCCCGCCGCGCCGCGCCCGTGTTCCTGGGCATCGCCACGATCGGCCAGGCGTCACCGGCGATCGGCATCCTGGTGCTGTTCTTCCTGGTGTCCGGCCTGGACGGGCTGTGGGCGGCGGTGCTGCCGATCGCCTTCTACACGCTGCTGCCGGTGCTGCGGAACACCGTGGTCGGGTTGCAGGGCGTCGACCCGGCGCTGGTCGACGCCGGGCGCGGCATCGGCATGTCCGCCGCCACCGTGCTGCGCCGCATCGAACTGCCCCTGGCCGTGCCGCTGATCCTGGCCGGGCTGCGCACCGCCCTGGTGCACGCGGTCGGCGTGGCGACCCTCGCGGTGTTCGTCAACGGCGGCGGGCTGGGGCTGCTGATCGACACCGGATACAAGCTCGCCCGGGTCACCGTGCTGATCACCGGCGCCGTGCTCGCCGTGGGCCTGGCGCTGCTGGTGGACTGGCTCGGCGCGGTCGCCGAGACCCACCTCGGACCGAAGGGGCTGCGATGAGCGGGGGACCGACGGCCCGGCGGCTGGCGGCGCTGGCGCTCGCCGCCACCGGCCTGCTCGCGTCCGGCTGCGGGCTGGAGTCGTCGTTCGCGCTGCCGTTCGAGGTCGGGCCCGGCTCGATCCGGCCGGTGCCCGAGCTGGCCGGGGTGGACGTCGCGGTGGGCTCCAAGGACTTCACCGAGAACCAGGTCCTGGGCTACCTCGCCGAGGTCGCGCTGGTGGCGGCCGGCGCGGACGTGCGGGACATGACCAACATCCAGGGCTCCAACAGCTCGCGCCAGGCGCTGATCACCGGCGACATCGACCTGTCGTGGGACTACACCGGCACCGGGTGGATCAGCTACCTGGGCAACACCGAGCCGATCCCGGGGGAGCAGGAGCAGTACGAGGCCGTCCGCGACGCCGACCTGGCCCGCAACGGCCTCGCCTGGCTCGACTACTCGGCGGTGAACAACACCTACGCCTTCGCCGTCACCCGGCCCTTCGCCGAGACCCACGGCCTGCGGACCACCTCGGACATGGCGGAGCTGATCCGCCGCGACCCGGCCCAGGGCGTCTTCTGCCTGGAGACCGAGTTCGTCAGCCGCAACGACGGGTTCCCCGGTGTGGCCCGCGCCTACGGGTTCGACCCGGGTTCGGCGCAGGTCAAGACCTTCGGCACCGGCACCATCTACACCGCCACCGCCGACGGGCTGTGCAACTTCGGCGAGGTGTTCACCACCGACGGGCGCATCCTGGCGCTGGACCTCGTGGTGCTGGAGGACGACAAGAGGTTCTTCCCGCAGTACAACGCCGCGGTGGTGCTGCGCGACGAGTTCGACCGGGCCCACCCGACGGTGCGGGAGGTGCTCGCGCCCATCGTCGCGAAACTCGACAACGACACGATCCGCGAGCTCAACGCCGAGGTCGACGTGGACGGCCGCGACCCGGCCGTGGTCGCGCGCGACTGGCTGGTCCGGGAGGGCTTCGTCTCGGTGCCCGCGCCCTGACCGGCGGGTGGTTCGGGGGGTGGTTCGGCGGGACCACCGCGGCGAGAACCCGGTGCCACCCCGGACCCGGCACCCCGGACCCGGCACCCCGGCACCCCGCACCCCGGACCCCGGCGCCGTGGTTCCGGCACCGTCAGTGCGACTCGCGGCCGACCACCGAGCCGCTGGAGCCGAGCAGGAAGTCCAGGTCGGCCCCCGTGTCGGCCTGGAGGACGTGGTCGACGTAGAGGCGCTCCCAGCCGCGCCGGGGGTCGGCGAACCCGGCGACCGCGGCCGCGTCGGGCGTGCGCCGGGCCAGCTCCGCGTCGGACACCTCGACGTCGATGCGGCGGGCGGCCACGTCCAGGACGACGACGTCGCCGGTCCGCACCAGCGCCAGCGGACCCCCGGCGGCCGCCTCGGGGGTGACGTGCAGGACCACGGTGCCGTAGGCGGTGCCGCTCATCCGGCCGTCGCACACCCGGACCATGTCGCGCACCCCCTGTTCCAGGAGCTTCCGGGGCAGCGGCATGTTGGCCACCTCCGGCATCCCGGGGTAGCCCCGGGGCCCGCAGCCGCGCAGCACCAGCACCGAGTCGGCGTCCACGTCCAGGTCAGGGTCGTCCACGCGGGCCCGGAAGTCCTCGACGGAGTCGAACACGACCGCGCGGCCCCGGTGGCGCAGCAGGCCCGGCGACGCGGCGGCGGGCTTGATCAGCGCGCCCCGGGGCGCCAGGTTGCCGCGCAGCATCGCGATGCCGCCCTCCGCCACCAGCGGCGCGGCGCGGGGGCGGATCACCTCCGGGTCCCAGGTCGGGGCGTCGTCCAGGTAGTCGACCAGGGGCCTGCCCGTCACGGTCAGCGCGTCCGGGTCGAGCAGGTCCCGCACCTCCCGCAGCACGGCGAGCAGACCGCCGGCGCGGTGCAGGTCCTCCATCAGGAACCGCCCGGCGGGCAGCAGGTCCACCAGCACCGGCACGCGCGAGCCGACGCGGTCGAAGTCGTCGATGGTCAGCTCGATCCCGAGCCGCCCGGCGATGGCCAGCAGGTGCACCACGGCGTTGGTCGACCCGCCGATCGCGGCCAGCGCCACGATCGCGTTGCGGAACGACCCGGCGGTCAGGAAGGAGCTCGGCCGCCGGTCGGCGGCGATCAGGGACACCGCCAGCCGTCCGGTCTCGTGGGCGGCCTCCAGCAGGCGGCTGTCCGGCGCGGGCGTGCCGGCCACCCCGGGCACGACCACGCCCAGCGCCTCGGCGACCAGCGCCATGGTGGAGGCGGTGCCCATGGTGTTGCAGTGGCCCCGGCTGCGGATCATCGCGGACTCCGACCGGGTGAACTGCTCGGCCGACAGCGTCCCCGCCCGGACCTCCTCCGACAGCCGCCACACGTCGGTGCCGCACCCCAGCGGCACGCCCCGGAACGTGCCGGTCAGCATCGGCCCGCCGGGCACCACCACGGCGGGCAGGTCGACCGACGCGGCGGCCATGAGCAGCGCCGGGATGGTCTTGTCGCAGCCGCCCAGCAGCACCACCCCGTCGACCGGGTTGGCCCGCAGCAGCTCCTCGGCGGCCATCGCGGCCAGGTTGCGCCACAGCATCGCGGTCGGCCGCACCTGGGTCTCGCCCAGCGACACGACCGGCAGCTCCAGCGCGACCCCGCCCGCCTCGTGGACGCCGGTCCGCACCGACCGGGCGACCTCGGTCAGGTGCGAGTTGCACGGCGTGAGGTCCGAGGCGGTGTTGGCGATCGCGACCTGCGGCCGGTCGAAGGCGTCACCCGGCGCGCCCCGCCGCATCCACGCCCGGTGGATGTAGGCGTCGCGGTCCCGACCCGCGTACCACCGCGCGCTGCGCAGCTCCATCCCCGACCGCCTCCTGTGCACTGGGTACGGTGATCCGGATGCCCGACAACCCCGAAGGTACGCACATGCCCGACGCCGCGACAGCACCCGACCGGCGGGCAGGACGCGCCCGCGCCGCGACGGGCGCCATGCGCGCCTTCGTGCTCACCGGACCGGGCGAGTTCGAGGTCCGGGACGTCCCGGTCCCGGTCGCCGTGCCCGGCGAGGTGGTCGTGGACGTCGAGCGGGTCGGCGTCTGCGGCACGGACGTCGAGTTCTTCACCGGAGAGATGGCCTACCTGCACGAGGGGCACTCCTCCTACCCGCTGCGGCCGGGGCACGAGTGGGCGGGCCGCGTGTCCGCGCTCGGCGACGGCGTGGACCCCGCCTGGCTCGGCCGGCGCGTCATGGGCGACACCATGATCGGCGACGGCTCCTGCCGCCGCTGCCGGCGCGGGCACCGGCACGTGTGCGAGCGGCGGCAGGAGGTCGGCATCCGCGACGGCCGCCCCGGCGCGCTCGCGGAGCGGCTGGCCGTGCCCGCCTCGTCGCTGCACGCCCTGCCCGACGCCGTGGACCCCGTGCTCGGCGCGCTGGTGGAACCGGGCGGCAACGCCCTGCGCGCGGCCCGCGCCGCGGCCGCCGGACCCGGCGACCGGGCCCTGGTCCTCGGACCGGGCACCATCGGCCTGCTGGTCGCGATGTTCCTGCGCGCCGCCGGGGCCGAGGTCCACCTCATGGGCGTCACCCCGGACTCCCTCGCGTTCGCCCGCTCCCTCGGCTTCGCCCACACCTGGACCGAGCACGACCTCCCGGACCTGCCGTTCGACGCGGTCGTGGACGCCTCGAACGCCCGGCACCTGCCCGCCCTGGCCCTCGACGTCGTCGAACCCGCCGGCCGCCTCGTCTACATCGGGCTGGCGGGCGCCCCGAGCAGCGTCGACACCCGCACCCTGGCGCTCAAGGACGTCACCGCGGTCGGCGTCCTGTCCGCCTCGCCGGGACTGGCCGCCACCATCGACGCCTACGCCACCGGCGCGGTCGACCCGAGGCCGCTCGTCGCCGCCACCGTCGGCCTCGACCAGGTCGGCGCGGTGCTCGCCGGGCGGCGACCCGCCGGGGCCGGCCCCGGCCCCAAGGTCCACGTCGACCCGCGCCCGGCCTGACCGGACGCGCCGAGCGGTCGGGGATCGCCGGGGGAATATCGGTCGCGGCACCGCCCGCCGCCGCATAACTTCCTCCACGAGCAGAGGAGAACCGTGGAGCACATCAACAAGCGCCTGGTGAACTGGGCGTCCATCCTCGACCCCGGCACCCGCGAGCAGGCCGAGAAGACCTCGCGCATGCCGTTCATCCACCCGCACGTGGCCCTCATGCCCGACGCCCACCTGGGGAAGGGCGCCACCGTCGGCAGCGTCATCCCGACCCTGGGCGCGATCATCCCCGCCGCCGTCGGCGTGGACATCGGCTGCGGGATGATCGCCGTGCGCACCCAGTTCACCCGGGAAGACCTCCGCTCCCGCCCCCTCGCGCCGCTCCGCCAGGCCATCGAGAAGGCCGTGCCGCTCTCCGCGGGCAAGTACAACAACTCGCTCACCGACACCGCCCGCGAGCGCGTCGAGGCGCTCACCCGCAGCGCGGAGGGGGCCGGCTTCGACCCCGCCTCGTACGCGGGCAACTGGCAGCTCCAGCTCGGCACCCTGGGCAGCGGCAACCACTTCATCGAGGTGACCGTCGACGAGACCGACCAGGTGTGGCTGTTCCTGCACTCCGGCTCCCGCGGCGTCGGCAACAAGATCGCGCAGAGGCACATCGCCATCGCCCGGCAGCAGTGCGAGCGGCGCTGGATCGACCTGCCCGACCCGGACCTGGCCTACCTCGTCGAGGGCGAGGAGCAGTTCTGGCGCTACATCCGGGAGATGCGCTGGGCCCAGGAGTTCGCCTGGCTCAACCGCGAGGAGATGATGGACCGGGTGGTCGACCGCCTGTCCGACTGGATCGGCCAGGAGGTGCGGCGGCTGGAAGTTTTAAATTGCCACCACAACTACACCGAGCAGGAGAAGCACTTCGGCAAGGACGTGTGGTTGTCCCGCAAGGGCGCCATCAACGCCGAGCGGGGCCGTCCCGGCCTCATCCCCGGCTCGATGGGCACCGCGTCCTACGTCGTGGTGGGCAAGGGCAACCCGGTCTCGCTCAACTCCTCGCCCCACGGCGCGGGTCGCGAGTACTCGCGGTCGAGGGCGCGGCGGACGTTCAGCCGGGCCGACCTGCGCAAGGCGATGGAGGGCATCGAGTACCGGGACACGGACGCGTTCATCGACGAGATCCCGGCCGCGTACAAGGACATCGACGTGGTGATGCGGGACGCCGAGGACCTGGTGGAGGTGCGCCACACCCTGCGGCAGGTGGTCAACGTGAAGGGCGACTGACCGAGGTCCGCTGATCCCGCGCGGTGCGGCGCCCGGGTCGGTGGGGCCGGGCCGGCTGGCGGGTGGTCCCGGCCCCACCGACCCGGGCGGGGAACCCGTGGTTCCCACATCGCGGGACGCGGAATGAGGACCGGCGGCACCCCGTTGGCCCGGACATGGACATCGGTGTGGTGGGCGGCCAGGTGGACGTGGACCGGTTCGTCGCGGACTGGCGGGCGTGGAAGGAGGACCGGGAGCGGGACCTCGCCGACCCGTACGGCTGGCTGGCGCTGGTCTCGCTGGACTGGCTGGAGGACGCGCCCCGCGCCTACCCCGGGCTACCCGGCGCGTGGTGGCAGGACGAGGAGGCGGCGCACTTCGACCCGCGGGGGGCCGGGGGCGTCTTCCACGACGGCGGGCCGGTCACCGCGCCGCTGCGGTTCGAGCTGGTCCAGAGCGGGTCGGGCACCCGGGTGACGGCCGGCGGCGTGGAGATCGAGGTGGCCCGCCGGGGCGGTTACCTGATCCGGGTGCACGACCCGGAGGCTCCGGTGCTGAGGGGTTTCCGCGGGGTGCCGGCCTACGAGCCGCGGCCGGAGTGGGTGCTCACCGGCGTGTACGAGCCCTTCGACGAGCCGAGGCCCACGACCGTCGGCGCGGTGGTGCCGGGGTTGAGCCACGTCTACGCCGCGCCCGGGGTCGTGCGCTTCGGGCACGGCGGGGCGGAGCACGCGCTGACCGCGTTCAACGGCAGGGACGGCGGGCTGAGCATCCTGTTCACCGACGCCACCAGCGGGGTGACCACCTACGCGGCGAACCGGTCGCTGGCCGTGCCGCCGCCCGCGGCGGACGGCACGGTGGTGCTGGACCTCAACCGCGCGGTGAACCTGCCGTGCGCCTTCACCGACCACGCCACCTGCCCGCTGCCGCCCGAGGGCAACCGGCTGCCGTTCGCGGTCGAGGCGGGGGAGAAGACGCCGCACGAGCGCTCCTGACCACGCGGACCCGGCCCGGGGCCGACTCCCCGGGCCGCCCGGTCGTGGCGCGACCTTGCGCAAGCTCTCGACAACCCTTGACCCGGTCGAGGACCCCGGCTGACGATCGTGCCCATCGCGCGAACCCGCACCGGGGCCAGGTCCCGTTCCCGGTCCGTGCCGGCGCCGCGCCCCGCGTCCGGAAAGGACCCGTCGAGTGCGCCGATCCTCCCGAACCGCCCTGTCCCTCGCCGTCGTGCCCGTGGTGGCCGCCGGCCTCCTGCTCGCCACCGGCCCCGCGCCGTCCGCCGCGCCGTTGCCGGACGCGGACGCGGTGGCGGCCGCGGCCCGCACCGGCACGACCCTGGCCGCCGCGGCGAACCTGACCGGTCGCTGGTTCGGCACCGCCGTGGCCGCGAACAAGCTGGCCGACCCCGTGTACGCGGGCATCCTGAACCGCGAGTTCGACGTGGTGACGCCCGAGAACGAGATGAAGCTCGACGCGACCGAGCCCAGGCAGGGCGAGTTCCACTTCACCAACGCCGACCGCATCGTGGACCACGCCCTGGCGCGCGGCGCGCGGGTCCGCGGGCACACCCTGCTGTGGCACGCGGGCCTGCCGGGGTGGTTGCAGGGCCTGAGCGGCGCCGCGCTGCGCCAGGCGATGCTGAACCACGTCACCGGGGTCGTGACCCACTACCGGGGCAGGGTCCACTCGTGGGACGTGGTGAACGAGGCGTTCGCCGACGGGACCTCGGGCCGGCGGCGCGACTCCTCCTTCCAGCGCACCGGGGACGACTGGATCGAGGCGGCGTTCCGGACCGCGCGGGCCGCCGACCCGGGCGCGAAGCTCTGCTACAACGACTACAACACCGAGAGCTGGGCGCACGCGAAGACCCAGGCCGTGCACCGGATGGTCCAGGACTTCAGGGCGCGCGGCGTGCCCATCGACTGCGTCGGCCTCCAGTCGCACTTCGGCAGCGGCAACCCGGTGCCCGCCGACTTCCGGACCACGTTGCGCAACTTCGCCGACCTGGGCGTGGACGTGCAGATCACCGAACTGGACGTCGAGGGCTCCGGGCAGGCCCAGGCCGACGGCTACCGCCGGGTCGTCCGGGACTGCCTCGCGGTGCCGCGGTGCGCCGGCATCACCGTGTGGGGCATCCGCGACACCGACTCGTGGCGGGCCTCGGGCACACCGCTGCTGTTCGACGGCCGGGGTGAGGAGAAGCCCGCCTACCACGCCGTGCGGTCCGCGTTGCTGGGCGGTTGAGCCGCGGGTGGGTGGTTGAGCAGCCGGAACGGGCCCTGGACGCCGTCAGCGGCCCGTTCCGGCTGCGGCTACGCCGACGCCAGGCCCACCTTCAGCGCGCGGGCGATCCCCACCGCGCGGCGCGCCTGGAACGAGATCGCGTCCAGCTCCACCTGGCCGGGCGGGACCTGGCCGTTGTTGGACACGTGGCTGGCGCCGTAGGGGTTGCCCGCCTGGAACTGGATCGGGTCGGCGTAGCCGGGCGGGACGATGACGCAGCCCCAGTGGTAGAAGGTGTTGTTGAGCGCGGTGATCGTGGTCTCCTGGCCGCCGTGCGCGGTGGCCGCCGAGGTGAACGAGGTCGCCACCTTGTTCACCAGCTTGCCCGCGCCCCACAGCGGGCCCGTGGTGTCCAGGAACTGCTTCAGCTGCGCGGCGGGCATGCCGAACCGGGTGGGCGCGCCGAAGATCAGCAGGTCGGCCCACTCCAGGTCGTCGAGGGTCGCCTCCGGGAGGTCCTGGGTCTGCTTGGCGTGGCTCGCCCAGCCCTGGTTGCTCGCGATGGCCTCCTCCGGGGCCAGCTCCCGCACCTTCCGCAGCCGCACCTCGGAGCCGGCGTCCTCGGCGGCCTCGGCGGCGGCCTGGGCCATGGCGTGGACGCTGCCGGTGGCGGAGTAGTAGACGACCGCGGTCTTCAGGTCTGACATCGGCTCTCCCGGTTCGGCGTGGTGGGGGATCAGCGGGTGGCGTACCCGCTGGGGACCGGGCCTCACCTCCACCCGGGAATTCGGCCCGATCGGGTCATCGCTGTCGAAATGTTGCGAAACTATTCTCGACCGTTGACCGGTCAGCTTCACCTTGGTGGCCCGCAATGGGATGCATCGATTCAGCCCTGTGGAACGTTGTGGCTGTTCACAATGGTGATTGTCTTTCGCGCTCGGATCGATACTATCGCTGCCATGTGCCGACTGACGATGGCCAGCGTCGCGACCACGGCAGGGGTTCGGTCCGCCGCGGTGGCCGGGGTCGCCCACCGCCGGTGCCACGTCGGCCCGTCGACCGGGTGGCGCCCGCGTGAAGCCGGGTCGGCGCCGCTGGTGGAACTCGTCCTGCCCGCGCTGAACAGCTCCTGGGCCATGGAGCTCATGCGCGGCGTGGTGGACTCCGGGCTGGACGTGGTGATGTCCTCGCTGGACGGCCGCGGCCCGTCGCCGGTCACCGGCCTGGTCGAGGCGCGCCGGGCCGGCGTGCTGCTGGTGCTGTGCCCGCTCGACCCCGCCGAGCGGCACGTGTTCGCCCGCGCCCGGATGCCGGTGGTGCTCATCGACCCCGTCGACGTCGCGGACCCCGCGCTGCCGAGCGTCGCCGCCGCCAACCGGGAGGGCGGCGCGACGGCCGCCGAGCACCTGCTGTCGCTCGGTCACCGGCGCGTCGGCGTCGTCGGCGGCCCGCGCGACGTGCTGTGCGGCACCGCCCGCCTCGACGGGTTCCGCGCCGCCCTGGCCCGCGCCGGGGCGGGACCGGACGCCGCGCTGGTGTGCCACGCCGACTTCACCCGCGAGGGCGGTCACCGGGAGGCGCGCGAACTGCTGGCCTCGCCCCGGCGGCCCACGGCCGTCTTCGCGGCCAACGACGAACAGGCGCTCGGGGTGATCGACGCGGCCCGCGCGGCGGGGCTGTCGGTGCCCGGCGACCTGAGCGTCATCGGGTTCGACGACCTGCCCGCGGCCGGGCGCTCCTCGCCGGCGCTGAGCACCGTCCGCCAGCCGCTCGCTGAGATGGGGCGGCGCGCGGGGTGGTTGCTGGGGGACCTGATCGAGGGTCGGGAACCCGCGGTCGGGCGCGTCGAGCTGGCCACGGAGCTGGTGGTGCGGTCCTCGACCGGGCCGGTCGTGACGCGCCGGTCGTGACGCGGTGGCGCGGGTTGCCGATCCCCGCGGCATAGCGTTCCGGGTGTTGCCGGGCACGGGGCCCGACCGGTGGGAGGGAATTCCATGAGCACCATGCGCGCCGTCGTCCAGGACGCGTTCGGCGGTCCGGACGTGCTGCGGGTGGCCGACGTGCCGAAGCCCGCGCCGCTGCCGACGGAGGTCCTGGTCCGCGTGGTCTCCGCCGGGGTGAACCCGGTCGACCACAAGACCCGGGGCGGCGGCGGGATGGCGGGGGTCCTCGGCGCGCCGCCGTTCACCGTGGGCTGGGACGTCTCCGGGGTGGTCGAGGAGGTCGGCTTCGGGGTGCACACGCTGGAGGTCGGCGACGAGGTCTACGGGATGCCGTGGTTCCCGCGCGCCGCCGGCGGCTACGCCGAGTACGTCACCGCGCCCTCCCGGCAGTTCGCGCGCAAGCCGAAGACCCTCGACCACGACGCGGCGGCCGCGGTGCCGCTGGCCGCGCTCACCGCCTGGCAGGTCCTGGTGGACACCGCCGACGTGCGCGCCGGCCAACGGGTGCTGGTCCACGCCGCCGCCGGGGGAGTGGGCCACTTCGCCGTCCAGCTCGCCAGGCACCTGGGCGCGCACGTCATCGGCACCGCCCGCGCCGACAAGCACGGGTGGCTGCGCGAACTCGGCGCGGACGAGGTGGTCGACTACACCGCCACCCGCTTCGAGGACGCGGTCCGGGACGTGGACGTGGTGGTGGACCTGATCGGTGACGAGGTCGACGACACCGGCACCCGCTCCCTGACCACCCTGGCGCCCGGCGGGCTGCTGGTCGCGGTGCCCGGCGGGGCGTCGCCCGAACTGGTCGGGGCGGCGCGGGAGCGGGGCGCGCGGGCCCGGTCGTTCCTGGTCGAGCCGGACGGCGCGGCGCTGACCGAACTGGCCGGGCTGATCGACCGGGGCGTGGTCCGGGTCGAGGTGGCCGAGGTGCTGCCGCTGGAGCAGGCCGCGCGGGCGCACGAACTGCTGGGCGGTGGGCGCGTGCGGGGCAAGCTCGTGCTGCGGGTGGCCCCCTGACCGGTCACCGCCGCCCCAGCACGGTCATCCGCTCCAGCTCCAGCCGCCCGCCGGTCACCCGCACGCCGATCGCGGGTGACCAGCCCTCGACCCGCGCCGGGTCGACCGCGGTGCCGAACGGGACCTCGCGCAGTCCCCGCCACCGACCGCCGTGCTCGACCCAGCCGGTCATCACGCCCCCGTCGAACACGACCGCGAACCGGTCCCCGGGCGTCCACGTCACGTTCGCGCAGCAGCCGCCGGCGGCGTCACCCCGGTCGCGGCCCCCGACCCGGACATCGGCGGCCGAGGTGCGGAAGTGGTGGTTGTACCAGGCCAGCACGAGGTCGTCCGGGCCGTTCGCGCGGCCGAGCAGGACGCTGTCCTCCGGCGCGGCCCCGGCGAACGACCGGGGTTCCAGCACCACGGCCAGGTCGCCCGGCGGCGCGGTGACCGGGGCGGCGAGCACGGCGGCGGACTGCCGCCGCGCCTCGACCACCAGCGCACCGCCCTCCGCGCGCAGGTCGGGCACCGGTTCGCCGAAGCGGGACCCGACCCGGTACGCGCCGAGCGGGCCGTCGAACCGGTCGTCCCACACCGGGGTGGTGAAGTCGGCCGGGTCGAACACCGCCTCGGCGTGCACCAGGTCGGCGGTGTCGCGGCCGTCCGGCGGGGGCGTGGAGACCACCAGCCGCAGGGGTGCCCGCTGCCCCAGCGCGACGTCCGCGGGCACGTGCAGCCGCCAGCGCGGCTCCACCGGCCGGTCGGGTGCGACCGCCAGGTCGCCGGAGGGCCCGAGGGGTTCCGCCCGCCAGCCCCGGGGCACCAGCAACGCGGGCCGGACGGTCAGCGGACCGCTCGCGCGCACCTCCGCCACGACCTCGGTGACGAGCCCCGGCCGCACGCGCAGCGCCCCGTCGTCGTCCGCGCGCAGCCGGGCGGTGACGCGGGGGTCCTCGGCGCGCCACGACTGGAGCGCGGTGATGCCGACCGCGCCGCCGTCCGCGCGCGACGGCCGCACCCGCAGCCCGTCGGTCGGCACCGGGGGCGACACCAGCACCCGGTGGACCCGGCCGCGCTCGGGCGTGCGCGGTGTCCTGACCTGCCCCGGCACCTCGGCCCACCCGCCCGCGGGGGTGCGGTACTGGAGGTCGTAGGCGTCCGGGGTGCGCACCCCGCCGCCGTCGTCGTAGAAGGAGATCCGCACGTCGGAGACCGGCGTCGGCGCGCCCAGGTCCACGGCCAGCCAGTCCTGCCGGTTGGGGCTGCCGTAGCTGGTCCAGCGGGTGGACGGGACGTCGAGGTGGAAGTCCTGGCCGTCGACGGCGTCCGCGGGCGAGTCGGCGTGCCAGGTGTGGGAGGCCGAGGCCGCCGGGTGGCCGGTCCCGGCGACGTTCGCCAGGTCGTCCACCAGCGGCACGGCCGAGACCCGCCGCGCCGGGCCCACCCGCACGTCGGCGGGGCGCAGGTCCGCCTGGTGGTGCACGAGCTGCCCGTCCACCCACACGCGCAGGCCCGCGCCCCGGTGGTAGGTGTCGCCGTCCCGGTCCCACGCCACGGTCAGGTTGCGCCCGTGGTACGGGGCGTTCTCCACGGCGAAGTGGCCCCAGTCCGCCGGGACCAGCGGCGAGATCCGCACCTGCTCGCCGGTGCGCGGCCGGACGCCCAGCAGCCCGGACAGCACCAGGTCGTTGAACGTCGAGTGGTTGTAGTCCTCGCTGTGCCCCCGGCCGTCGTAGAGCCAGCGGTCCTCGTCCGGGTGGTGCGCCTCGGCCACGTACGGCCGGCCGTCCTTGCGCTGGGTCAGCGCGTACCCGCGCAGCACGTCGTAGTAGTCCCGCCGGTCCACGTACGGCTGGGGCGGGTAGTCGGTGAGCAGGTTCGCCATCGCGGTCAGCGCCTGGCTGGTGGCGTACGGCCAGCTCGGTCCCGACCACCGGCAGCAGCCCACGAGCGCGTCGTGCATGAACCACGGGCTGCGGCGCTCCACCGTGGTCGGGCCGAACCGCGCGGCGAAGCCCATCGGGTCGGTCAGCTGCGCCCACGCCGGGGCGGCGCTCGGCGGGGCCATGCGGAAGTACCAGGGCACGAACCCGATCTGCTCGCGGTCGGGGACCGCGGTCCGGTCGTCGCGCATGACGTGCCGGTAGAACTGCTCGTCGGCACTCCACAGGTGCTTGTCCACATTGGACTGGAGTGCGCGGGCCGCCTCCTCGTACCGGGCGGCGGCCTGCTGGTCGCCGGACCGACCGCGTGACCGCAGCAGCTCGGCGATGGCCACCGCGTCGCCGAACTGGTAGGCGTTGATGGTCGGCCGGAAGCCGTCGCCGCCGTGGTACGGGTCGTCGCTCTGGTAGGCGCTCGCGGTGTACTCCATCGCGTCCCACACCGGGACCTGCCAGTACAGGCCCAGCTCGCGGTCGAACTGCGGCGCCCACGCGGCCCACTGCCGCTCCAGCTCCGGCAGCCGGTCCACGGCGAAGTCCCACCGGCCGTCCACCCGGGCGCGGGCCACCACCGCGTCGGCGGCCCAGAACGAGTACTGGTGGGCCCAGTCGGTGGTGTGCTCGTTGAGGAAGTCGGTGGCGGGCTTGGGTCCCGCGCCGCTGCCCCGCAGCCAGTAGTCCAGGTAGTCGTCGAGGTAGCGGCTGTCGCGCAGCCAGCGGCCCTCGTAGACGTGGTGCCCGGCGGCGGCCACGATCCCGCCGCCGGGGGCGGAGTAGCCCACCGGGCCGAGGAACTCGGAGACGATCCACCCGTCCTCGGGGCCGGTGTACTTGAGGGCTTCTTTGTAGGTGCGCCAGCGGTAGTAGTAGGTGTCCTCGATCTCGGCGTCGGGCAGGTCGACGAACGGGATGTTCGCCTCGTACCAGTCCGGTTCCACGAAACCGGCCAGCTTCGCCCCGTGGTCGAACAGCGCCGTGCCCGCGCCCACCGGCGGGTACATCGGGTACGGCTCGGCGGCGGGCGCGGGTGCGGGCGTCGGCGCGGCCGCGACGGGCGTGGTCGCGCCGGTGGCCAGCGCGACGGCGAGGAGGACGGCTCCGGGACGGCGGAAGGGCGGCACGGGCGGCTCCCGTTCTTCGTCGGGGCGGCGCCGACGGGGGCTCGTGGGTGCGCCACCCCGCGCGGTTGCCGATGAGATGGTTCTAGCCCACTTTTCCAACGTTGTAAATATGTGTGGCGCTTCCGGGACATCGAGGATCAGTCCGTTCCGGCGGCGGCGGGCGCCCGTTCGCTCCTGTGGGGACGTCCTCGGGGCGCGATCGCCGTTGGTCCGTCCGGACCCGGGTTGCCGACCGGGGCGGTCGAAACCGCCCGCGCGGGTGGTCTACCGGGGCCGCGGACCCAGCAGCGCGGTCGACGCCCGCACCGCGACGTCGGCGACCTCGCGCATCCGCCTGCCGCTCTCGGTGGTGGTGGCGCTCAGCTCGCGCAGCCCGCCCAGCAGCATGACGGCGAGTTCCCGCGACACCGGCTCGACCCCGAGGTCCCGCCACCGCTCGGTGCCGCTCAGCTCCTGGACCATGGCGATGAACGCCTCCATCGCGTCGTGCTGCAACCGGCGCGCGGCGGGGCCGAGGGCGGGCACGTCGCGGATCCAGCTGACCACGAGGGCGGGCGCGGCCTCGACGCAGCCGATCCACGCCTCGACCGCCTGCCGCACCTGCGCGTCCCACGGCGCGGTCGGGTCCACGGCGGCGGAGATCCGGCGGACCATGTTCGCGGTGGTGTCGGCGAGGAGGGCGGCGAAGCACGCCTCCTTGTCGGGGAAGTGCTGGTAGAAGGTGCGGCGGGAGGTGCGCGCGTGCGCCACCACGTCCGCGACCGTGGTGGCGCGGTAGCCGTCGCGGGCGATGCACGCGGCCAGGCCGTCGAGCAGTCGTCTGCGGTAGCCGGTGGCCCGGTCGTCCTCGCCCGGCCCGGCCACACCCGGCCCGGCCACACCCGGCCCCGCCACACCCGGCCCCGCCACACCCGGCCCCGCCGTGGTCGCCTCCTGCACGCCGCCCTCCGTCCAGCCCCTTGTGAGGCATGGTACGCCGGCGTACCGTCACCCTGGTACGCCAACGTACCAACGAAGGGGTGCCGGCCGATGACGTCGAGAGTCCTCCCGCCCGGCCCCACCGTCCCCCGCGCGGTGCAGGGCGCCTACGCCCTGACGGTCCCCGGTCGCGGCCTGAGGCAGATGCGCGAGCGCTACGGCGACGCCTTCTCGGTCAACGTGCCGATCTTCGGCCACGCCCTGGTCCTCGCCAACACCGCCGAGATCAAGCAGCTGTTCCTGAGCCGCTCCGGGACGGTGGAGAACATCCAGCCGAACCTGGGCCGCGTGCTCGGTCCGGGCTCGTTCTTCGCGCTCGTCGGCGAGGAGCACCACAAGCAGCGCAAACTGCTCGTGCCCCCGTTCCACGGCCGCCGGCTCGCGGCGTTCGAGCGGATCGTCGAGGAGGAGGCGGCGCGCGAGCTGGCGACGTGGCCGCGCGACCGGGCGTTCGCCACCCTGCCGTCGATGATGCGCATCACCCTCAACGCCATCCTGCGCGCGGTCTTCGGTGCGGAGGGCGCCGAGCTCGACCGCCTGCGCGCGCTGCTGCCGCGCATGGTCGCCCTCGGGTCCCGCCTGGCCACCCTCCCGTTCCCGCGCGGCGGCGCGGGTCCCTGGGGCTGGTTCCGGCGGATGCGCCGCCGGTACGACGAGATCGTCGACCGGCTGATCACCCGGGCCTCCCACGACGACCACCTGGACGACCGCGACGACGTGCTGGCCCTGCTGGTCCAGAGCCGCTACGACGACGGCTCCCCGCTCGGCCGCGCCCAGATCGCCGACCAGCTGCTGACCCTGCTCAGCGCCGGGCACGAGACCACCGCGACGACCCTCGCCTGGGCGGTGGAACGGCTCCGCCGCCACCCCGACGTGCTGCGCGGGCTGGTCGAGGAGTCCGACGCGGGCGGCCGGGCGCTGCGCGACGCGACCCTGCTGGAGGTCCAGCGCACCCGCCCGGTCATCGACCTCGTCGGCCGCCAGGTCAGGGCGGAGAGCTTCCGGCTGGGCCGCTGGACGCTGCCGCGCGGGCAGAACGTCCTCGTCGCCATCTCGCTCGTGCACGAGGACGAGTCGGTCTTCCCGAACGCCCGCGCCTTCGACCCGACCCGCTTCCTCGACGCGAAGCCCGACCTGTACGAGTGGATCCCCTTCGGCGGCGGCACCCGGCGCTGCATCGGGGCCGCCTTCGCGACCATGGAGATGGACGTCGTGCTGCGCACCCTGCTGCGCGACTTCCACCTGGAGCCGACCGACGAGCGCGACGAGCGGTGGTACTCGCGCGGGGTCGCCAGCGCGCCGGGCCGGGGAGGGCGCGCGGTGGTCCGGCGGCGCGACCGGCACCCCCGCCCCGCGCCGCCGACCCGCGACAGCGCGAGTCGCTGACGCCACCGAGGCGCACCCCGGCCGCGATCCTCCGCTCGTCGGCTCCCACCGCGTGCCGGACGCGGACGTCCCGGCCCTGCGCTGACGGCCCTCCGGTCGTGCCGCGGCGGTCAGGTCGGCTGATCCGCCGACGTCCGGGCACCCCGCCACATCGGCCGCAGCCGGGGCCCGTCCGGGGGCAGGTCGATGTGCGGCCCCAGGGGGCGGAACCCGTGCCGGGCGTACAACTCCGCGCTGCGCGGCGTGCTCGCCTCCAGGTAGACGGGCTGCCCGTCGGCGTCGGCGCGGGCCAACCGGTGCCGCAGGATCGCGCCCCCCACGCCCCGCCCCCGGTGCCGGGGCAGCACCCCCATCGACGCCAGGTACAGGTGCGGCGCCTCCGGGTGGCGGGCGGCGGTGGCGGTGAGGACGGTGGCGAGGCGTTCGGGCAGGCCCTCCACCCCCGGCACGGCCGCCGGGCCCGGTGACCACGTCGAGACGCCCTCGATGCCCTCCGGTCCCTCGACCACCAGCACCTCGTGCTCGCGCAGCGCGTGGTCGAGGAAGACCCCGGCGAAGTCGACCGGCACCTCCTCCCGGCCCGCGCCCACCCACGCGGTGACCGCCTCGTCCGCGCACGCCCCGGCATAGGCCCGGCCGAGGGCGTCGAGTTCGTCCGGTGCCGCACGGCGCACGATCACGGGGGTTCCTCTCCGTAGGCTGTGGAGTCCACAGTGGTCCCGACGGGCCCGGCGGTCGAGCGATTGCGTCACACCGTCGAGGTGTGACGAAAGGGGTGGGCAGGTGGGCTGCGCCCAGTGCGGCACGGTGATCACGCCGTCCGGGCGGGGACGGCCGCGCCGCTACTGCGGGCGCGCCTGCCAGGCCCGCGCCTACCGCGCCCGCCGGGACCACGGGCGCCCGAGCCGGCGACCCCCGCCGGAGCGGCCGGACCGGACCTCGGTCGTGCGCGCGGCGATCGACCTGGCCGACGCGGAGGGGCTGGGCGCGCTGTCGCCGGACGTCCTCGCGCGCCGCCTCGGCATCCCGGTGACCTCCCTGCGCCGGCACGTGCCCAGCCGGGAGGCCCTGCTCACCGCCGTGGTGGACGCCGTGCTCGCCGAGCACCGCCCGGTCCGCTCCCCGGACTGGCGGGTGGTGCTGGAGCACGAGGCGCGCGAGGAGTGGGCGCGCTACCGGCGGCACCCGTGGGCGGTGGCCGTGCTCGCCACCACGCGCCCACCGCTGGGACCCGGGGTGCTCGCGACCGTGGACCGGTTCCTCGCCGCGCTCTCCGGCCACGGCCTGGACCACCGGACCGCGCTGTCGGTGTACCTGCTGGTCAGCGGCTACGTGCAGGGCCTGGCCACCACGGCGGCGGCGGAGCACGACGCGGCGCGCGACACCGGCGTGACCGTCCGCCGCTGGTGGACCGCGCGGCTCGGCAGGCTCGCGGGCGCGATCGGGACCGGCCGCCACCCGTGGCTGACGGTCGACCCGGCGACCCCCGAGGTGGACCTCGACGCGGAGTTCGACTTCGGCCTGGCCCGAGTGCTGGACGGGGTCGAGGTGTTCCTGGCGGGGCGCGGTCGGCCTTCCTGATCGGGGCGCACGTGCCCGCCTCCGGCGACACCGGTGGTTCCACCGTTACGCCGCCGGGCGCGCCCGGTCCATGATGCCGGTGGGCCGGGCGCGTGATCCGGCGGAAGCGGGTTGGCGAGCGCGGGTCGGCGGCGCGTGGTTCGGCGGGCGCGGGCCGGCAGGCGCGGTTTGGCGGGAGCGGGTCCGGCGGGAGCGGGTTGGCGATGGTGGACGGCGCGCGGCGGGTGGTGACCCGGGACCAGGTGGTGCGGGCCGCCTGCGAGCTGTTCCTCCGGCACGGCGCGGTGGACATGGAGCGGCTGGCCACGACCCTCGCCATCAGCCGGGCGACGCTGTACCGCGTGGTGCGCGGCCGGGACGGCCTGCTCGGGGACGTGCTGTGGCTGCTCGCGGACCGGGAACTGGTCCGGGCGCGGCAGCGGCGCGCGCACGACGGCGTCGAGGGTGTCCTGGAGGTCACCCGCTGCTTCGTGGACCGGCTGCGGGCGGCGGCGCCGTTCCGCGCGTTCCTGCGCGGCGAACCCGACACGGCCGCCCGGGTGCTGTTCGGCGGCTGCGACGCGGTCCACCGGCGGGCGGTCCGCGCGCAGGAGCGCATCCTGCTGGAGGTGCGCGGCGAACCCGGCCCGCCGGGGCCCGCGCTCGGCCAGGTCGCGTTCCTCTACGTGCGCATCGTGGAGTCCGCGCTCTACGCCGAGCTGCTGGGCGGCACGCCGCTGGACCCCGACCTCGTCGAGCGGGCCGCCCGCACCGTGCTGCGCCGCTGAGACCGCGGTCTCACGATCCCGGCACGTGCTGGCGCCCGTCACCGGCGGCCGGCAGGTTCGCAGGTGCCCTGCCCCCGACGAGGGAGTCGGTATGTCGCTCAGGCGCTTGGTCCCGCTCGCGGCCCTGCTGGGGCTCCTGCTCCCGACCGCCCCCGCCACCGCCCTCGCGGCGGCGACCGAACCGGGGCCGCGGGTGGTCGGCCCGCTGCCCGGCGCGCTGCCCGGCGACCGGCTCGCGGACCGGATCGAGGACACCTACCCGTTCTTCTCCACCCCCGACGACCTGGCCGCCGCCGGCTACGTCGAGCAGGAGTTCCACGTCTCCGGCACGGCCGACGGCTTCGCCACCGACGGCGCGCCGGTGGCCGCCGACGTGCCCTACGCGACCCGGGTCGTGGTGCGGCGGCCGGCGCACGCGCGCGATTTCAGCGGCACCGCGCTGGTCGAGTGGCAGAACGTCACCGCGGGCTACGACCTGGACGCGCTGTGGCACGCCGAGTCCGTGGTGCGCGAGGGCCACGCCTGGGTCGGGGTGTCGGCGCAGCGGGTCGGGGTCGACCAACTGCGGGCGTGGAGCCCGGCCCGCTACGGGGGCCTGGACGTGACCGGCGGGGGACGCCTCACCGCCGACGAGCTGTCCTACGACGTGTTCACGCAGGCGGGCCGCGCCGTCGCGAACGGCTCGGTCACCGGCGGGCTGCGCCCCCGGACGCTGCTGGCGATCGGCGCGTCGCAGTCCGCCGCGCGGATGACCGTGCTCTACGACCGGGTCCTGCCCGCGCGGGAGCCGGTGTTCGACGGCTACGGCTTCGTCGTCGGCCCGGCCCCGACGCGGGTCGGCGCGGAACCGGTCTTCCAGGTGCTGTCCGAGACCGACGTCCGCACCTCCCAGCGGCCCCCGGACACCGACCGGTTCCGCCGCTGGGAGGTGGCGGGCGGGGCGCACTCCGGCCACGCCGGCCAGGTCTACCGGGCCCCGATCTCCGAGCGCGACCTCGGCGGCGCGCCCGCGTACGACTGCGACCGGCCGCCGTTCAGCCGGGTGCCGGTGCACCACGTGACCGCGGCGGCCCACGAGCACCTGCGGCGGTGGGTCGAGCGCGGCACCCCACCGCCGACGGCGCCGCCGCTGGAGTTCGAGGCCGACGGCGTGACCAGGAAGCGGGACGCACTGGGCCTGGCGCTGGGCGGCATCCGGCTCTCGCAGGTCGCCGCGCCGACCGCGCTCAACACCGGCGACAACTCCGGGGAGGCGTTCTGCCGGCTGTTCGGCACGCACGTCCCCTTCGACGAGCAGACCCTGGCGAGGCTCTACCCGGACCGCGCCGCCTACGTGCGGCGCGTGGTGGCCGCCGACCTCGCCAACGTCCGCGCGGGCCACCTGCTGCCCGCCGACGCGAAGCGGAACCTGCGCGACGCGGTGGGCGCGCGATGAGGCTCCTGCTCGCGATCGCGCTGCTGCTGCCCGCGACCGCGGTCCCGGCCCACGCCGAGACCCGCACCCCGGTCGTCTTCGTGCACGGCCAGCAGGGTTCGGCGCAGCAGTGGCAGTCCAACGCCAAGCGGTTCGCCTCCAACGGCTTCCCGGACCGCCTGCTGCACGCCTACGAGTACGACACGGGCGTGGCGACCAACGACCAGGCCGTCACCGGGCTCGACGCGTTCCTGGCCGACGTGCGCGCCCGCACCGGTTCGCCCGTGGTGGACGTCGTCGCCCACTCGCGCGGCACGACCGTCCTGCACACCTTCCTCGCCACCCCGGAGCGGGCGGCCCTGGTGCGCCGGTACGTCAACGTGGACGGCCGCTCCAGCGCCTCGCCGCCCGGCGGGGTGCCGACGCTGGCGCTGTGGGGGAGCCTGCAACCGACGGGGTCGATCGGCGGCGCCACCAACGTGTACCTGACCACCCTCGGCCACACCGAGACCGCCACCTCGGCCGACGGGTTCGCGCACGTCCACCGGTTCCTGAGGGACCGGGACGCCCTCACCACGCGCGTGTTGCCCGAGGCCCCGACCTCGGTCGAGATCGCCGGGCGGGCCACCTACTTCCCGCGCAACACCGGCGTGGAGGGCCTGCTGGTGGTGTGGGAGGTCGACGGCCGGACCGGCGCCCGGCGCGGCCTTCCCCGGCACACCGCGCGCACCGCGCCCGACGGCTCGTTCGGCCCGCTGCCGGTCGTCGGCGGCAGGCACCACGAACTGGTGCTGTTGCGCGAGGGGGAGCCGACGCACCATTTTTACTTCGAGCCGTTCGAGCGCGACGACCGCTTCCTGCGGCTCCAGGTGTCGGTCCCCGGCGGCATCGGGGACCAGGTCGACCGGTGCCCGACGCACACCGCCGTCACCGTCGTCCGCAACCGCGAGTGGTGGGCCGACCAGCCCGCCGACAACGACCGCCTGGAGTTCGACGGCGTCGACGTGCTCGCGCCGGCCGTCGCGCCCCGGGTGCGCCAGGTGCTGGCGGCGTTCGTGTTCGACGACGGCTGCGACCTCGCGTCCACGCCCGGCGCGGTGGTGCCGCCGTTCGGCTCACTGCCGTTCCTGACCGCGACGGACACCTACCTGCCCGCCCGCGCCGACGCCGCCGGGGCCCTCCTGATCACCCAGGTCGCCCGGGGCACGGGCGGTGGGTCGCGCACGGTCGCGGTGCGGAACTGGCCGTCGGACCGGCACTCGGTCAGCGTGCAGTTCAAGGACTACCTGGACGTGCGGGTGGGCTGAACGAACCCGGGCGGGTGCGCCGGATCAGGCGGTGGTGGGCTCCTGGAACAGCACCGCCGGCGCGCTCGTCCGCGGGCGGGGCGCCACGACCTCCGGCGCCTTGAACGCCGTCTCGTCGAAGGCGGGTCCGCCGGGCGCCTGGTTCCCCGCCGTGCGGTTCCCCGCCGTGTGGTTCCCGGGAGCCCGGTTCCCGGGCGCCTGCTCACCGAAGGGCTGCTGCGCGAAGGGCTGCCTGCTGAACGCCTCCTGCTCGAACACCTGCCGCCCGAGCGGCTGCTGCCCGAACGCCTCCTGCCCGAACGCCTCCTGCCCGAGCGGCTGGTGGCCCGCCGCGGCGCCCCCGAACGCGGTCTCGTCGAACGTGGTGTCGGCGGGGGCGTCGAGCACCACCTCCACGGCCACCGGGGCGACGGGCGCGGCGTCGGCGGCCAGTTGCCGCTGGGCGCGGTTGATCCACAGCAGCCACATGGACTCGTCGCGGTGACCGCGGTGCTCGGCCTTGAGACCGGCCAGCGCGCCGCGGACGCGCGCCGCGACCACCGGGTCCTCCCGCACGACGGCCCAGACGGCGCGGGCGACCGCGTCCCCCGCCTTGACCATGCCGCGCACCTGCTCTAGCAGTTCCGCTGCGGGCAGGGTCGCCCACGCCGCCGCGATCCTCTGGGCCTTCGTCACGTGGCCATCATTACCCGCTGTGAGCCCTCCGGTAGACAGGACTTCGTGTAATCCACGTCTCGTTTGCGGAACGGAAAAGCCGAAGAGGGCCTGTTGGGCGAAGTTCGAATCCCCACCGCAGCCGGTCGATCACCCCCCGGCACCCCCCAACAGTACCACCGGTCCGCCCCACGGCATCGATCAAGATCACCATTGGTACGGTGGCGCCATGGTGGTCAACGCACCCGACAAATGTGTGATCGTCGTCGACGGTGAGCTGCCCGTGGGGCTGGCGCTCAACACCGCGGCGATCCTCTCGCTCACCATCGGCCGCCACGTCGACGGCGTGCTGGGGGACGACGTGAAGGACGCCGACGGCTTCCTGCACCAGGGGATCACCGGCATCCCCGTCCCGATCCTGCGCGGTGACACCGCCTCGCTGGCCTCGCTGGTGGTGAGGGCCGCGGCGGTGCCCGAGGTGTTCGTCGTCGACTTCACCCGGACCGCGCAGACCTCGCGCACCTACGACGAGTACATCTCGCGGATGTCCGAGATCGGCACCGGCGACCTGCCTTACGTGGGGGTGGGCCTCGCCGGGCCGAAGAAGCCCGTGGACAAGCTCGTGGGCAACTTCGGCCTCTACCGGTAATTCGGTGGACCGAACGATCCGGTGGACCGGTGAATTCGGTGACGAACGGGGGTGGCCGGGCCGGCCACCCCCGCCGACCGGCTCTCAGGCCCGCACCAGCGCGTCCTCCAGCACGGTGACCACCCGGGCGTTGGCCTCCGGCGTGCCGACGGTCAGCCGGATGCCCTCACCGGGGTAGAGGCGGGCCATCAGACCCGCCGCCTCCAGGGTCGCCGCCACGGGCGCCGCGCGCGGTCCCAGCGGCAGCCACAGGAAGTTGGTCTCGCTGGGCAGCACCGGCACGCCGCGCTCGGCCAGCGCCACCCGCAGCGCGTCCCGCTCCCGCACGATCCCGTCCACGCGGGCGAACAGCTCGTCCTCCACCGCCAGCGACGCGATGGCCGCGCGCACCGCGATCCCGTTGACCCCGCAGGGGACCGCGCACTTCCGCAGCGCCGCGCTGATCACCGGGTGCGCCACGCCGTACCCGACGCGCAGCCCCGCCAGCCCGTACGCCTTGGAGAACGTGCGCAGCACGACCACGTTGGGGTGGTCGCGGTACAGCGCCACGCCGTCCACGCCGGAGTCCGAGAACTCGTGGTACGCCTCGTCCAGCACCACCAGCACCGAGGACGGCACGGCGGCCAGGAACGCCTCCAGGTCGGCCGGCCGGACCGAGGTGCCGGTGGGGTTGTTGGGCTCGCACAGGAACACCAGGCGGGTCCGGTCCGTCACCCGCGCGGCCATGGCCGCCAGGTCGTGCGCGCCGTCGCGCAGCGGCACCTCGACCGCCCGCGCGCCGGCGATCCGCGCCACGATCGGGTAAGCCTCGAACGACGGCCACGCGTAGACCACCTCGTCGCCGGGTTCGAGCACCGCCTGGGCGATCTGCTGGTAGATGCCCACCGAGCCGGGGCCGGTGACCACGTCGGACTCCGGCACGCCCAGCCGCGCGGCCAGCGCGGCCACCAGGTCGCCCGGCATGATCTCCGGGTAGTGGTGGGCGACCCGCGCCGCCCGCGCCACCTCCGCCAGCACCGACGGCAGCGGCGGGTACGGGTTCTCGTTGAGGAACAGCCGGTGCGAGGTGCCGTCCGCCCGCGCGACCGGCGGTTTCGGCACGTACAGCGGCACGGTGTCCAGCGCGGGACGGGGTACCGGCGTCATCTTCCCTCCAGCGCGGCGCGGGCCACGTAGAAGCCCGACATGGTGTCCTGCACGGCCAGGCCGAGCGATTTGTAGAGGGTGGTCTCGTCGGCCGAGCCGCGGCCCGGGTGCCCGCCCAGCAGCACCTCGCCCAGCTCCGCCCGCACGTGGTCCGGCCCGATCAGGCCCTCGGCCAGCGGCGCGCGCAGGTCGCCGGACTCGGTGGCCGCCGACTCGCGGCTGTCCACGAACACGGCCGCGTCCGCGACCACCCGCGACGCCAGCTCGCGCGCGTCGGCGAACGAGCCGCCGACCACGTTGAGGTGCGCGCCGGGCGCGACCCAGCCCGGCTCGACGATCGGCTCCTTGCTCGCCGTCGTCGTGCAGACCAGGTCGGCGCCCGCCAGGGCGGACCGCACGTCCGGCGCCACCTCGACGTCGACGTCCAGCTCCGTCGCCGCCCACTCCCGGTAGGCCGCGGCGTGCTCCGGCGTCCGGCTCCACACCCGGACCCGGCGCAGTTCGCGCACCGCGGCCATCGACCGCAGGTGGCTCCGCCCCTGCACGCCGGAGCCCAGCACCGCCAGGTCGCCCGCGCCCGCCGGGGCCAGGGCGTCGGTGGCCACGGCGGACACCGCGGCCGTGCGGATGGCGGTGATCGCGCCCGCGTCCATCACGGCCAGCGGCCGCCCGGTGTCGGGGTCGAACACCATGACCACGCCGATGTGCAGGTCCAGGCCGCGGGCCGGGTTCTCCGGCTTGAGCACCATCGCCTTGAGCCCGAACCCGGCGTGGCCGTCGCCCGCGACGTGGCACGGCATGGTGCCGAGCAGCCCCGTCTCGGTCGGCGGGCGCAGGATCGTGCGCAGCGGCTGGGTCACCAGGCCCGAGCTGTACCGGCGCATCGCCTCGGCCATCAGGTCGATGGCCGCCTTCACCGGGTAGAGCCGGTGCACTTCGTGCTCGTCGAGGAACAGCATGGGACTCCGATCAGGCCGGCGCGGCCGTGAACACCGACCACAGCATGCGGATCGTGCGGGTGCGGGAGATGAACTCCAGGTCGTAGGCCGCCGCCGAGGGCTGGGTGGTCAGGGCCAGGTCGACGACGCCGTCGCGGACCGCGATCGCGGCGGCGCTGGTCGAGGTGACCTTGACCGTCTCGTGGCCGGTGAACCGGTCCGGCAGCAGCTGCGCGACCAGCGGCAGCGGCGCCGGGTGGGTGGCGATCCGCGGCGCGGCGGGCACCTCCGCGCCACGCCGCCGGGCGATGCCGTACAGCGGGGTGTCCCGGATGAACGCGCCGGCCAGCGCGAGCCGCGTGTCCATGTAGAAGGCGCTGACCGCCGCGTACGCGCTGGCCACCACGACGTGGCTCACGTCGCCCGCGCGCAGCGCGTCGCCCGCGTCCTCGTAGGTGTCGAACAGCCGGACGACGGGGTCACCGCTGCCCGCGAAGCCGTGCCAGACGTGCCGGGCGGCCTGCTCGCTGCTCGTGCCCACCGGGCCGAGGGTGCCCACCGACCGGACCGGCACGTCGCGGGCCGCCAGCACGGATAAGCGCGGTTCGGCCAACAGCACGGGTTCTGCCAGTGACATCTGCTCTCCCTAAGCGTTCCGGGGCACGGGCACGCGGGTGAGCCAGTGCTCGTGCCGTTCGTCGCGGCCGCGCACCAGGTCGTGGTAGCGGCGGCGCAGTTCGGTGGTGACGGGGCCGGGTTCGCCGCGGCCGACCGGCCGTCCGGCGAGCTCGACCACCGGGGTGACGCCCAGTCCCGTGCCGGTGAGGAAGACCTCGTCGGCCAGCAGCAGGTCGGCGGGCTGGAGGTCGCGTTCGACGTGCTCCAGGCCGAGGTCGGCGGCCAGCACCCGCACGGTGTCGCGGGTGATGCCCTCCAGGATGTCGGCGTCCGGCGGCGGGGTGACCAGCGCGGTGCCGCGCACCGCGAACACGTTGGCCGTGCTCGCCTCGGCGACGCGGCCGCGGTCGTTGAGCAGGATCGCGTCGTCGTAGCCCGCCGCGCGGGCCTCGTCCACGGCCAGCGCGTTGTTCAGGTAGGCGCCGGTCGCCTTGGCGCGCACCGGGATCGACCGCGCCGACGGCCGCGCCCACGAGCTGATCGCGCACCGGACGCCGCCCTCGGGGGAGTAGGCGCCCAGCGCGAACGCGATGACCGACAGCCCGTCGGAGTTGCCCCGCAGCGACACCCCCGGCGGGGTGCCGGGCAGCAGCCGGTGCTTGTAGGCCAGCGGCCGGACGTAGGTGTCCTGCACGACGCCGTTGCGGGACAGCAGCTCCACGACGATGCCGGCCAACTCGTCCACGTCGTGCGGCAGGTCGATGCGCAGCAGCCGGCACGACCGCTCGAACCGCGCGAGGTGGTCGTGCAGGCGGAAGACCGCCAGCTCGGCGCGGTCCGGCACGACGTGCGCGCGGATGCCCTCGAACACGCCGGTGCCGTAGTGCAGCCCCTGCGTGGTGACCGGCAGGGTGGCCTGCGCCATCGGCACGAAGCCGTCCAGGTGGTAGGCCCACGCCGTGGTCACCGGCCTGCTGCCGGTGCGCTCGGCCGGTGCGGTCCCGGCGGTCACGGCGCCGACCTCGCCGACGCCAGGGCGCGGGCCGTCGCGGTCTCGGCGTCCACCTCCGACCGGTTGTCCACCACGCGCGCGGCCTTCCAGCTGACCATGGCGCCGGTGCCGGTGATGCTGCCGAAGCGGTCGTGGCCCACGCTCACGTCCACGCCCAGGACGTCCCGGCAGTGCTCCCGGATGGCCGGGTCCACCCGCGGCGGCTCGCCCTCCGCCGCCTCCAGCTTGAGCACGAGCCGGTCGGCGCCCGCGCCGTCGGTGTCGATCACCACCTGGTAGTCCAGGTAGCCGCGGACGTGCCCGAGCAGCAGGTTCTCCAGGTCGTAGCCGCTGATCGGGCGACCGCCCACGACCAGCTCGTCACGGGTGCGGCCGAGCACCTCCAGCCGGTCGGCGGGCAGCGTGGCGGCCCCGTCGCCCGCGGTGAGCCGCACCAGGTCGCCGGTCCGGTAGCGCACCAGCGGCTTCGCGCCCTGGTACAGCGCGGTGACCACCAGCTCCCCGGTCCGCACGCCGCCGACCGCCGCGGTGGGCGCGCCCGTGATCGGGTCGACCACCTCGTAGTGGTTGATCAGCGGCGCGGTGTAGAGCCCGCCGTCCTCGCCCGCCGCGCCCAGCACGGACGCCTCCTGCGAGGCGTACAGGGCGTTGTAGGCGCGGGCGCCCCACACCTCGCCGATGTTGGCCAGCAGCTCCGGCGAGGCCAGCTCGCCGGTCAGCATCAGCACCCGGACGCGCAGGTCGCGCCGCGGGTCCAGGCCCGCCGCGCGGACCCGCTTGGCGAGCGTCAGGGCCATGCCGGGGGTGCAGAACAGGCCGGTGATGCCGAGTTCGCGCAGCACCGTGATGGCCCGGTCGAAGCCGACCATGGGGGAGTGCGGCCACATCTTGGCCACCGCCAGGCCGAGGTTGCGGCACACGTCGCCGAACGTGTCGCCGAACGCGTGCAGCTCCGTGGGCCCGGACACGCCGATGACCTGCTCGTCGCCGTGCCGCCGGAAGATCGTGTCGTAGTGCACGGTCAGCACGGTGTTGTTGGCCAGCGAGTCCACGTTGTCGCGCGGGCACGGCGTCGCGGCGCCCGTGGTGCCCGTGGTCTCGTAGAAGATCCACGCCTTGGACAGCGGCCGGCAGAGCAGGTCGTGCCGCGCGGACCGCAGGTCGTCCTTGGTGGTGAACGGGACCGAGGTCCACGCCGCGCCGGCGGAGGACGTGATGCCCGCCGGGTCCACGTGCGCCAGGCGCTCGCGGTAGAACGGCGAGTTCTCCCGCGTGTACGCCACGGTGGCCCGCAGCGAGGCGACCCGGTGGGCCTCCAGGCGGTCCGCGTCCCAGCCGCCCGCGGCGAACTCGCGGTGGTCGTCGCGGAAGCGCCGGGCGACCTCGGCCAGTTCCTCGTTGAAGATGGTGAACATCGTTCGGCTCCCGGGGTCAGCCTGCGGCGGTGACGGGCACGTCGTTGGTCACCACGGTCGCGTCCTGCTCGACGACGTCCGCGATCACCCACTCGCTGATCTCCCGCCACCGGGCGATGGCGTCCTGGTGGAACGGGTGGACCATGTACCGCCCCAGCGCGTCCTCGTCCGCGAGCAGCCCGACCACCACGAAGTCGTAGGCCACCGGCCGGTCGGAGATGTTGCGGCCCGCGTACCAGTACCGCAGGTCGGGGACCTCGTCGCCGACCCGGCGCGCGACGGCCTCCGCGGCCAGCGCGGCGTCGTCCTCCCACGACACGCCGGGCTTGAACCTGAACAGCACGATGTGCCGGATCATGCGTCTCCTCCGAAGAAGGTGAGGTCGGCGTCCTCGGCCACGTCGCCGTGCCGGGCGGCGAGCTTGGCGAAGTGCCGGATGCCCGCGAGCTGCCGCTCGCCGAGCGAGTGGTCGAGCGTGCCCAGGTAGCGGGTCAGCTCGTCGCCGCTGAACAGGCCGTTGTGCGCCAGCGACTCGGCGACGTCCGCCAGGTTCGCGGCACCGCGCCCCGCGGCCTCCAGCAGCACGGCGTGCGCGGCCCGCACGTCGTCGGGCCGGCGGGCGGCCGTCGACCGGCGGACCGCCCACACCGCGAACACCATGGGCAGCCCGGTCCAGTCCCGCCACAGGGCGCCCAGGTCGTGCACGCGCAGACCCGGCCGCGGGTGCAGCGTCTCGGCCAGCGCCGCGTCGCCGATCAGCACCGCGCCGTCGGCCTGCCGCAGCATGTCGGCCAGCACCGGCGGCTCGACCCGGTACTCGACGTCCACGCCCGCCCACTCGGCGAGCAGCACCGTCGCCAGCAGCGCCGCGGTGCGGCTGGTGGACCCCAGCGCCACCCGGCCGCCCGCCAGGTCCTCCAGCGGGCCGCGGGTGAACAGCTGGCACGACAGGACCGGGCCGTCGCTGCCGATCGCCAGGCCGGGCAGGGCCAGCAGCTCGTCGTGGTGCCGCAGGTACTCCACGAGACTGATCGGCGCCACGTCGACCTCGCCCACCAGCAGCGCGGCGGCCATGGCCGCCGGGGTGCCGGTCTCGGTGGGCACGTCCGCGAGGCCCCACCGCACGGTGCCGCAGTTGGCGAAGGAGAACGTGCCCAGCCGCAGCGGCCCGGTCTCGGGTTCGATCGCGTGGTGCGCGCGTTCGGCGCCGAGCCTGCCCCGGCAGATCTCCAGCACCGTCGAGCTGAGCGTGGTGCCCGCGCTGCCGAACTCGCTGCGGTAGCGGCGGAAGATCTCCCGCTCCCGTGCGGTGTCCGTGCGCACACCGCCGTTGGCGAGCCGGTCCCGCTGGATGCCCGCGGAGATGCGCCGCCGCTCGTGCAGCAGCGCGATCAGCTTGGTGTCGAGATCGTCGATCCGGCTGCGCGCGGGGGTGACGTGCGTGCCTGTCCGTACGGCCACTGAGAACTCCCAGGAGATGTCGGGCCGGTGGTTTCCTAGAAAGAGACGCCGATGCGGTCCGGGTCCTCGTCGTCCACGGTCAGCAAGAATTCCGAGAAGAAGTCGTGGACGTGGTCGATCGACCGTCCCGCGAACAGCACGTGCTGGTAATCGGTGATGTCGTACTCGGTGGTCGCCATGCCTTTGAGGTCCAGCGGTCGGATGTCCGCCCCGCGGAATTTCTCCAGTTCGCCGAACGAGGACAGCAGGCCCGCGCCGTAGGCCCTGGGCTGCCCCTTCTCCTCGATCACGCCGTACTCCAGGGTGAACCAGAAAACGCGCGAGACGAGTTCGACGGTGCGCGGCAGGGTGACCCGCCGCACGGCTTCGCCGGTGAGCCGGTAGAGCTCGGAGACCTTGGGGTTGCCCAGTGCCGGCGCGTGGCCCACGAGCTCGTGCACCACGTCCGCCTCGGGCGAGAACAGCGGCTGCGAGTGGTGCCGGATGAACTGGGCGGCGAAGAACTTCCGATCCGCCTGGACGCCGTAGAACTGCTCGATCGGCACGAAGCCTACGGCGGGTTCCAGGGCGAACCCGGACATCGCGGTGAGGCGCTCGGTCACCTCGTTGAGCTGCGGCACCCGGTCGGTGGGCAGGTCCAGCTCGGCGGCCCACCGGACCACGTCCGCGGCCGCGTACTCGTCGTGCCGCTCGGCCAGCGACCGCTGGATCACCCGCCAGGTCTCGTTGTCCTGCTCGTGGTAGTCGATCTCGGGCGCGGGCGTGCCGTAGACGTGCCGCGCGCCCTGGTGGGCGATGCGGTTGCGGCGCTCGGTGTACTGCTCGTCGCCGTGCGCGGGGTGGTTCGCCGGGAACGCGTAGCGGGGGTAACCCGATTCGTCGTAGGTCATCGGCGCGTACAGGGCGACGTCGTCCATGTGATCCCACCCGTTTCCGCTCGGGGGTTCGGCTCGTTGTCTGAAAACGAATCGAACCGAGACCCGGAAATCAGTGACGGGCTCAACGTAAGCACGGCACAATTTGCCGTCAACTGGGGTCCGGGGTCGTCACCGGGGTGGCCCAGCCGGTGCCACCGGGGTGGCCCACTTGGAAAAGTTTCCAAAGTTTCCAAACTTCTCCACCTACCCCGACCGGGCGGTGTCGCGCACTTCGCGGTCCGGGACCTGCCGTGCTGCTATCGTCTGGGCATGTTCGCGACGCTGATCGCATTCGCCGGCGTGTCGTTGCTCGCCACCTTGATCCCGGGACCGGACACGGCGGTCGTGATCAAGCACTCGCTGGGGCGCGGGCGCCGGGCGGCGATGGCCGCCGCCGCGGGGTGCAGCACCGGTCAGGTCGGGTGGGGGCTCGCCTCCATCGCGGGCATCGCGGCGCTGCTGGCCACCTCGGTGGTGGCGTTCACCGTGCTGAAGTGGATCGGCGCGCTGTACCTCTGCTACATCGGCATCCGGTCGTTGATCAGCGCCATCCGCCCGGACGGGTCGGCGGACGCGACCGGCGCGCGGGCCGTCCCGCCGGGCGGCGTGGCCGCGTCCTACCGGGACGGTCTGTTCACCAACGCGCTGAACCCCAAGACGGCGCTGTTCATGTCGGCGCTGCTGCCGCAGTTCACCGGACCGGGCGACCCGGCGTGGCTGCCGGTCGCGCTGGTGGCGGTGACCGCGGTGGTCAGCTTCGGCTGCATGTCCGCCTACGCGCTGGTGTTCGCGAAGATCGGCGACGTGCTGCGGCGCCCGGTCGTGCGGCGGACCGTCGACGGCGCCATGGGCGGTGTGCTGGTGAGCTTCGGCGTGGGCCTGGCGTTCAGCCACGCGTGAGGTCGGCCGCGCGTGGGTCGGCTCCGTGCGGGTCGGCCGCGAGTGGGGTCAGCCGCGCATGAGGTGGGCCGCCCAGCCGTAGAGGTGCCGCGGGCGCCCGGTCTTGCCGTACTGCACGGTCATCACGGCCGAACCCCGGTCCACCAGCTGCTTGAGGTAGCGCCGGCTGGCCACCGCGGACAGCTTGCACAGCTCGCCCACCTCGGAGGCCGACAGCGGGCCGGGGTTGTCGCGCAGCGCCGTCGCGACCAGGCCGAGCGTGGAGGTGGTGGACGGCCGCGGCTCGTCACGCGGACCGGGATCGGCAGGGCGGTCGTCGAGCAGGTCCTCGGGCAGGTGCTCGGGCGCCTCGCGTTTGAGGCGCCACCGGACGAGCCACGCCTCCATCAGGTTGCGCAACGTCTGCGGTTCCACCGGTGCCACCAAGCAGGAGAACACGCCCGACCGCGCCACGGCGAGCACGAGTTCCGGCCGCGGCCGCGTGACGATCAGGAGCACGTCGCACCGGTGGCGACCGTCCTCCCGCATCCGCCCCAGCAGTTCCAGCACCTGCTCCTCGGCATCGGTCTCGCAGTACACCAGGGCGATGTCCGGCCGCAGCGCCCTCATCACGTCCGGCGCCCCGGCGTCGGCCCGCACCACTCCGGCGATCTCGAGCTCCTGGAGCGCCTCCACGGTCCACAAGAAGGTGAGCAGGTCATCCGTCCCGCCGACGGCCAGCACGCGGGCACGCTCCCCGGTGTTGGTCGATCGTGGAACGGTCACTCCCAAGCCCTCGGCCACTGTCGTGTCCCCCTGGACGACGGGTCGATGTTGTGTCGGCTGCTCCACCGGTGCTCGTCGACACCGAGCAGCCACGGGATGTGCGGTCACGGATTTGTGACCCCCCAGGTCGAACTGTTGCCACACTACTGCGGCCCGCAACGGGTTCCCACCGACCGGGACCGCGTGGGCGACCGGTGGGGGCGGGTTCGCGGGCGCTGGGACGGCGTCACCCGGCGCGCGGTGCCGCCGACCGGGGGACCACGCGCGGCGGGGCCCCGAACGAGCCGCGTCTGCCCTGGTGGAGGTGCCGTCACCCGGTGTGCCGCAGCGGCGCGGCGTCGGACGGGACCGGTCGGAGCAGGGCCGGGGTACCGGATCGTGGGAAATTCCTCACGGTCAGTGGCCATCGCGGTCGCGACCACCGCCGTTTTACGCCGAACGGCCTGCCCGGCGACTCCACACCGCGAGGAAGCGCGAATTGGAACGGAACAGCGGTGATACGTATCACACCTTCGGGAAGGCGCATCGGGCGGGTGTAACGACCGGGGGTCGGCGGGCGACCCGATGTGGGTTGCGCGGTGGGTTGCGCGGTGGGTTGCGCGGTGGGTTGCGCGGTGGGTTGCGCGGGAAGGTCGCCGTCTGTCCTCAGTGGACCTGTCGCCCGGCTGCCGGGTGCCCCGATGCCGCTCCCGGCCGGATTCGGCGGGGTGTCCCGGCCGACCGCGCCCCCCGCCCGGAGTTCGCCCGAAGGTGCGTATTCACCTTTGGGCGGGAGTGGGGTTGTCCGTGCGCCACGCGGGCCCGCGGAATAGTTCAACCGCTCACCCAAACACGTTTGAGGGGTGGGCGCCGGAGGCGAATCGCTTCGATTCGCCGAGCCGCGTCCTGCCTGGTGGCGTCGTGCGGCGGCGGTCGTACTTGCGAAACTATTCACATTCGTGAACATTTCTCGTAAATGTTTCGCGTTTCGACCACTGAATTGATTTCGTCATTGACTTCCCGGGGCGGGGTCTGCATGTTGGGAGGCCCCCGTCCCCTCGTCACAGGAGTCACGACGTGGTCACCCTCGCCGAGGTAGCTCGGCACGCAGGTGTCGCCGTGAGCACGGTGTCGTACGCGCTCAGCGGCAAGCGGTCGGTGTCGCCCACCACCAGGCGGCGCGTGGAGGAGAGCGTGCGCCGGCTCGGCTACCCGCCGCGCAGGCACGACGGCCTCGTGCTCGCGGTGGTCGTCCCGCCCGGGTTCGACGCCGGGTCCGGCTGGCTGGAGGCGTTCCTCGCCGCGGCCGCCGCCCGCGCCCGGCGCGACGACGCCTCCCTGGTCGTCACCTCGTCGGTGGCCGACGCGGAGGGGCACGACGGCCTGGTCGTGCTGGCGCCCGCCACCGCCCCGTTCGGGGCGGAGGTGCCCGTGGTGCTGGTCGGGCCCGGCTACGTCGACCAGGTGAGGGTGGACGTGGACCGGGCGGAGGCCGGTGAGCTGTGCGCCGACCACCTGGCCGACCTCGGCCACCGGGTGGTGGCGTTCGTGCACGGGGAACCGCTGGCGGAGTTCTTCTGCGGCCTGGCCCGCGCCTGCCGGGCCCGGGGCGTGGAGGTCCGGCCCCACCGCTGGCCCGCCCCGGACCTGCTCGGGGACACCGCCCGGCCCACCGCCTACGTGGCCGACGGCGGCGCCGTGCTCCGCGGTGTGCTCGCCACCCTGCGCGCCGGCCGGGTGCGGGTCTCCGAGGACGCCTCGGTGGCCGCCCTCTGCCCGGACGAGGTCGCCGAACCCGAGGGCGTCACCTCGGTCTCGGTGTCGCCCGCCGAACTGGGCGCGGCGGCCGTCGGGGCGGTGCTGGACGACCGGGCCACCCGGCTCCTGCGACCCCGCCTGGCGGTCCGGGGCGGCGGCGCGCGGCGCGACCCGGCGACCGGTGGGCCTCAGGTGGAGTCGCGCACGACCAGCTCCGTCGGCAGGATCGCCGCCGCGGGCGGGTGACCCGCGGTCAGGTCCAGCAGCAGGCGGACCATCTCGCGGGTGATCCGCTCGAACGGCTGGCGGACCGTGGTCAGCGCCGGCCTGGTCGAGCGGGCGGTCACCGAGTCGTCGAAGCCGCCCACGGCCACGTCCCCCGGCACGCGCCTGCCCGCGTCGTGCAGCACGTCCAGCGCACCGGCGGCCATCAGGTCCGAGGCCACGAAGACCGCGTCCAGGTCGGGCTCCCGGGCCAGCAGCCGGGCCATGGCGGCCTCGCCGCCGGCCCGGCTGTAGTCGCCGTGCTCGACCAGCGACGCGGCGGCCCCGGCGCCGACCACGTCCCGGTAGCCGGCCAGCCGCTCGACCCCGCCGGGGGTGTCCGGCGGGCCGGTGATGGTGGCGATCCGCCGCCGGCCGCGTTCCCGCAGGTGCTCCACCAGCCGGCGCGCCCCGGCGCGGTCGTCGGCGGCGGCGTAGGCGATGCGCCCCTCGTGGCCCAGCGGCTTGCCGCAGGCCACCACCGGGATGCCAGTGTGCCGCAGGTCCTCCAGCAGCGGGTTGCCGGTGTGCGAGGACACCAGCAGCACGCCGCCGACGTGCCCGGCGGCGATGAACCGGCTGGTGCGCTCGCGCTCGACGTCGCTGCCCGCGGTCATCAGCAGCAGCGGCACGTCGTGCTCGGCCAGCGCCTGCGTGCAGCCCTGGAGCAGGACGCTGAAGTTGGGGTCCTCGAACAGCCGCTGCTGCGGCTCGGTGAGCACGAACGCCACCGAGTGCGCCCGCTGGGTCACCAGGCTGCGCGCCGCCGAGTTGGCCACGTAGCCGGTGGTGCGCACGGCCCGGCGGACCGCCTCCAGCGAGCCGGGGCTGACGTTGCGCCCGCCGTTGAGCGCCCGGGACACCGTGCCCCGGGACACCCCGGCGACGGCCGCCACGTCGTGGATGGTCGCCCTGTGCCGGGCCTTGTCGCGATCGCCGGTCATACCTTCCTCACGCCTTCACCGAACCCGAGATCAGGTCGATCCGCCAGTACCTCTGGAGCAGCAGGAACAACACGATCAAGGGTAGGACGGACAGCAGCGAACCGGCGATCACCAGGGTGTAGAGCGCCGGGACGGTGCTGCCCTGGTTGAGCAGCGTGTAGAGGCCCAGGGTGACGGGGAACTTCCGGTCGTCACCGAGCATGATGAACGGCAGCAGGAAGTTGTTCCAGATGGACACGAACTGGAACAGGAACACCGTGACCAGGCCGGGGAGCATCATCGGCAGCGCGATCGAGGTCAGGATGCGGGTCTCGCCGGCCCCGTCGGTGCGGGCGGCCTCCACCACGTCGTCGGGCACGGCCGCCGCCGCGTAGACGCGCGCCAGGTAGATGCCGTAGGGGCTGATCACGCTCGGCAGCAGCACCGACAGGTGGGAGTCGGTCAGCCCGAGCTCCGAGAGCAGCAGGTACTGGGGGATCGCCAGCACCACCGAGGGCACCAGCACGCCCGCGATGAGCGCGTTGAAGAACAGGTCCCGACCGCGGAAGGAGAACTTGGCCAGCGCGTACCCGGTCACCCCGGACACCGCCGCGGACAGCAGGGCGCCCAGGCCGGCGTAGAGCGCGGAGTTGGCCATCCAGGTCAGGAACAGCCCCTCCCGGTAGGCGAACAGGTCCCCGAGGTTGGCCGGCAGGGACGAGCCCGGCTCGAACGTCGAGGTGGCGAACAGCTCGCCGCTGCTCTTGGTGGCCGCGACCACCACCCACGCCACGGGGAGCAGGCAGTACAGCGCGCCGAGCAGCAGCACCAGCGTCGGCAGCAGGGGGCGGCGGCCGGTCACCGCAGGCCACCGAACCGCCGCGTGGCGCGCAGCAGGCCGAACGAGATCACGGCCGTGCCCAGGCCGATCAGCACCGAGGTGGCGGCCGCCGAGTGCACGTCGCCCCGGGCGAAGGCGTCCTGGTAGACCTTCATCAGCGGCGTCCAGGTGCGCGACAGGGAGTTGGTCAGCGGGGCCAGCGTGGTCGGCTCGGCGAACACCTGGAGCGTGGCGATGACCGAGAACAGGGTGGTCAGCACGAGCGCGGGCGCGAGCAGCGGCACCTTGACCCGCAGCGCCACCTGCACCGGCGTGCAGCCGTCGATGTGGGCCGCCTCGTACAGCTCGCGCGGGATCGCCCGCAGCGCCGTGTGGAGGACGACCGTGTTGTAGCCTACGCCGCCCCACACCGCGATGTTGGCCAGCGCGAAGTAGATGCCGGTGGGGGACAGGAAGTCGGCCTCCGGCAGCGACAGCGCGCGCAGCGCCTGGGTGAACGGGCTGGTGGTGGGCAGGTACAGGAAGCCCCACAGCACGGTGGCGATGACGCCGGGGATCGCGTAGGGGAGGAAGATGGCGAGCCGGGCGAAGCCGCGCGCCCGCGCGCGCTCCTCGTCCAGCAGCAGCGCGAAGACCAGCGCCAACCCCAGCATGGTCGGCACCAGGATGCCGCCGTAGACGAGCACCCGCACCACGCCCGCGCCCAGTTCGGCGTCGGTGAGGGCGCGCGCGTAGTTGCCCAGGCCGGCGAACACCTCGCTGCGGCTGCCCCTGCCCAGGCCCAGCCCCCTGACCTCGACCCGGAACAGGCTCAGGTACGCGGTGTAGCCGATGGGCAGCAGGAACGTCAGCGCGAAGAGCACGACCGCCGGGGCGGCGAAGGCGTACGGCGCCACCCCGGTGGTCGTCGGACGGGAGGTGGTCCTGCGCCGGGAGGTGGTACCGCGCCGTGCGGCGGCCCTGTTCATCCGACCGAGAACCCGTTCGCCCTCAGGTCGGCCAGGGTCGCCTCCTGCACCCGCGCCAGCGCGGGCACCAGGTCCGCACCCGCCGTGATCGCCTCGCCGAAGGCGTTCTTGTAGGTGGTGTAGGCGACGTTCACGTTGGGGCCCCAGGTGAAGCTCGCCGCGGTGTCCGCGATCTCGGCGGCGCGGGCGTAGAAGTCGGGCTGGTTGGCGAAGAACGCGGGCGGTTCGCTCAACGCGCCCCCGGTCTGCGCGGCGGTCGCGGCGGGGTAGACGCCGCTCTCGGTCACCAGCGCGGCGACGGCCTCGGGATCGGTGTTGAGCCACACCGCGAACTCGGTGGCCGCCCGCTGGTGCGCCGAGCCGGCGGTGACGGCCGTGGTGGAACCGCCCCAGTTGCCGGTGCGCGGCGACGCCGGGTCCCACTGCGGCATCGGGGCCATGGCCCACTTGCCCCTGGTGCCCTCGGCGTTGCCCTGGAGCACGCCCGGCGCCCACACGGCGCTGAGCCAGCCGATCTGGACGCCGTCGTTGAGCGCCTTGTTCCACTCCGGGGTGTACATCGGCGACCTGTCCAC
This sequence comes from Saccharothrix lopnurensis, assembly GCF_042658445.1. Classification (NCBI taxonomy): domain Bacteria; kingdom Bacillati; phylum Actinomycetota; class Actinomycetes; order Pseudonocardiales; family Pseudonocardiaceae; genus Saccharothrix; species Saccharothrix lopnurensis. The sequence continues at coordinate 49,091 of NZ_JBHSQO010000031.1, forward strand.
CGCGCCCTCGGCGACCAGGCCGCTCCAGTACGAGGTCACCTTGCGCGACGCCGCGTCGTCGACGCCGACCTTCCACCGGTCGCCGTCCACCGACCACCACTGGCCGCCAGCCTGCTGGACCAGGCCGGCGAACCAGCCCGGGTCGTTGGAGGAGAAGGTGCCCAGGAACCGGTCGGGCGCCTTGGCCCGCAGGTCGCGGGCGGTGCGGGCGTACTCGTCCCAGGTCTTCGGCACGGTCAGGCCGTACTGCTCGAACAGGTCGGCGCGGTAGTAGAACATCATCGGGCCGGAGTCCTGGGGCACGGCGTACACGCCGCTGCCGCCCAGCGTGACCTGGTCCCACACGCCGGGCGCGAACTCGTCCGCCGCGTCCCCGACGGCCCCGGAGACGTCGGCCAGCACGTCGTTGCTCACCAGGGTCGGCAGCGCCTGGTACTCGACCTGGGCCAGGTCCGGCGGGTTGCCGCCCTTGGCGCTGGTGAGCAGCTTGGTCACCAGGTCGTCGCCCGACGCCTGCTTGCTCACCACCACCCGGGCGTCCGGGTGGCCGGCGTTCCACTTCTCGACCACCTCCTCGATGTTGGGCGCCCAGGACCAGAAGGTCAGCTCGACGGGGCCGTCGGCGTCCTCCGCGCCACCGCCGCAGCCGGCGAGCAGTGCCAGTCCGAGTCCGACGGCGAGGGACTTCTTCGCCAGATCGAGTCGCATGGGATCTCTCCGGGGTGTACGCGTCGCCGACGCCCTTGCCGGCGGGAACCGCGCTGTGAACGTGCACAGTAGTTTTGCGGGCCGGGACCGTGTCAACCACTTGACATCGCGTTGTTGCACGTCGTTAATCAGCGTTGAAGGGTGTGCACGTTCACAGTCGCGGGGGTGTTCATGGCGTTCGGGGTCTCGCGTCCGGGTGGTCCTCCCTGGCCGGTGGGCGTGGACGGGCTGGTGTACGGCGGCGACTACAACCCGGAGCAGTGGCCCGAGCCGGTGTGGGTCGAGGACGTCGAGCTGATGCGCCGGGCCGGGGTCAACCTGGTCAGCGTCGCCATCCACTCGTGGGCGCTGCTGGAGCCGCGCCCCGGCGAGTTCGACCTCGGCTGGCTGGACCGGCTGCTCGACCTGCTGCACGGCGCGGGCGTCTCGGTCAACCTCGCCACGCCCACGGTCGTGCCGCCCGCCTGGCTCTACCGGACCCACCCGGAGATCCGGCCGGTGACCCGCGAGGGCGTGGTCCTCGACCTCGGCTCGCGCGCGACGTTCTGCCCGAGCGCGCCCGCCTACCGCGAGGCCGCCGCGCGCGTCACCCGGACCCTGGCCGCCCGCTACGCCGGTCACCCCGCCCTGGCGCTGTGGCACGTGCACAACGAGTACGGCGCGCCGCTGGGCGCCTGCTACTGCGCGGAGTCGGCGCGGGCCTTCCGCCGCTGGCTGCGCTCCCGCTACGGCAGCCCCCAGGCGCTCAACGCCGCCTGGGGCACCGCGTTCTGGGGCCAGCGCTACGACGACTGGGACGAGGTCGAACCGCCCCGCGCCACGGCCACCGCGAACAACCCGGCGCAGGAGCTGGACTTCCTGCGGTTCTGCTCCGACGAGCTGCTGTCCTGCTACCGCGCCGAGCGCGACGTCCTGCGCGAGCACTCGTCGCTGCCGGTCACCACCAACTTCATGACCACCAACTGCCGGTCGATCGACTACTGGCGGTGGGGCGCGGAGGTCGACGTGGTGGCCAACGACCACTACCTCACCGCCGAGGCCGAGCGGCCCCACGTGGACCTGGCCCTGACCGCGGACCTGACCCGCGCGGTCGCCGACGGGCAGCCGTGGATGCTGATGGAGCACTCCACCAGCGCGGTGAACTGGCAGCCGCGCAACCTCGCCAAGCGGCCCGGGGAGATGGCCCGCAACAGCCTGGCGCACGTGGCCAGGGGCGCGGACGCGGTGATGTTCTTCCAGTGGCGGGCCTCCCGGTCCGGCGCCGAGAAGTTCCACTCCGCGATGCTGCCGCACGCCGGCACCGACAGCCGGGTGTGGCGCGAGGTGGTGCGGCTGGGCGAGGACCTGGCCTCGCTGCGCGAGGTGCGCGGCAGCCTGGTGCGCGCCGACGTGGCGGTGGTGTGGGACTGGGAGTCGTGGTGGGCGCTGGAGCTGCCCTGGCGACCCTCGGTGGACCTGGGCTACCGGGAACGGGTCGGCGCGTTCTACGAGCAGCTGTGGGACGCCCACCTGACCGCGGACTTCGTCCCGCCGGAGGGCGACCTGTCCGAGTACCGGCTGGTCGTGGTGCCCTCGCTGTACCTGACCACCACCCCGGCGGCGAAGGTGCTGTCCGACTACGTGGCGGGCGGCGGCACGCTGGCCGTGTCGTACTTCTCCGGCGTCGTCGACGGCAACGACGTCGTGCACCCCGGCGGCCACCCCGGCGCGCTGCGCGAGGTGCTCGGGCTGACCGTGGAGGAGTTCCTGCCGCTGCGCCGGGACGAGCGGGTCGCGCTGACCGGCGGCCTCACCGGCGACGTGTGGGCGGAGGACATCAGGCCGGCCGGCGCCCGGTCCGTGCTGGACTACGCCGACGGCCCGGCCGCGGGCGGACCCGCCGTCACCCGCAACCGGTTCGGCGCGGGCAGCGCCTGGTACCTGTCCACCCGGCTGCGCGGCGAATCGCTGGCCGGGGTGCTGCGGCAGGTCCGCGACGACGCCGGCGTGGTGCCCGTCGACCTGCCCCGGGACGTCGAGGTCGTGCGCCGCCACGGCGTCCACGCGGACTACGCCTTCGTCATCAACCACACCGACGTCGCCGCCGAGGTGGCGCTGAACGGGGTCGACCTGCTCACCGGCACGGCCTGGCCCGCCGGGACCACCGTGCCCGCCGGCGGGACGGCCGTGCTGCGCCTGGAGTGACCCGGGGTCCTCGACCAGGGGTGACGCCCCGCCGGCGCACCCCGTTCGACCGGGTCTTCACCCACGATTGCCCGCACCGCGCGGCGGGTAGCCTGCCGGGCACGCGGAGCCGGACGGCGGGATGGGGAGGTCAATGCAGGTGGGAAGCAGGTTGCACTGCGAGGTGCGACCGGTGGGGGATTGCCTCGTGGTGCGCCCGGAGGGCGTGCTCGACCTGGCCAACTACGCGTCGTTGCGCAACACCCTGCTCAAGTGCGCGGTCGAGCAGCCGCGGGGTGTGGTGGTGGACCTCGGGGACCTGGAGGTCCGGGACGAGTGCCTGCTCAGCGTCTTCGCCGCAGTGTGGCTGCGGACCTGCGACTGGCCGTCGGTGCCGCTGCTGCTGGCCGGGGCGGCCGAGCAGCTGCCGCGGGGCACGGCGCTGCGCCGGTACGTGGCCGTGCACGCCACCGTCGAGGACGCGTTGGCGCACGTCGGCGGGCCCGCACCGTGCCGGCGGGCGCACCGGGTGCTGCCCCCGGCCCCGGGCAGCCCCCGGGTGGCGCGGGCGTTCGTCCGCGAGCTCTGCGCGGACTGGTCGGTGCCGGCGGCGGTGGTCCACACGGCGGTCCAGGTGGCCTCGGAGCTGGTGACGAACACCGTCTGCCACACCGTGTCGGAGGCCAGGCTGAAGCTGGAGCTGCGGCGCGGCGTGCTGACCGTCGCGGTCGGCGACGACGATCCCACGACCGTGGTCCTGCCGGACCCCGGCGGTTCGCCGCAGCGCGGCACGGGCCTGCTCGTCATCGCGCAGCTGGCCCGGACGTGGGGTTGCGTGCCGGACCCGGCGAACGGGCGCAAGGTGGTCTGGGCGGTGCTGGACGCGGCGTGAGGCCGGTCACTCCGGCTGTTCGGAGGGCTCCATCACCAGTATCGCGCCCTGGGAGGTGCCGTCCTGGCCGCGCATCGGGGCGACCACCACCCGGACGGTGGTGTTGCGCCCGCGCCGGTTGATGGCGTCGAGCATGAGCACGTCCTGGGTGTCCGCCCCGGCCAGCGCGGCCCGGACCGCGGAGCGCAGCTCGCCGACCGGCAGGCCGATGTCCAGGTTGAGCAGGTGCACCCCCACGGCCTCGTCGCGGCGCAGGCCCCACAGGTCCTCGGTGCCCCGGTTCCACACCAGCACCCGCAGGTCGGGGTCGACGACGATCACGCCGAAGCGCACGGAGGTCAGGATCGCCTCCATGAAGTCGTTGACCTGGTCCAGCTCGGCGCTGCGCTCGCGCAGGGTGTCGTTGATGGCCTGGAGCTCGTCGTTGGTGGACTGGAGCTCCTCGTTCATGGTCTCCAGCTCCTCGTTCGTGGACTGGAGCTCCTCGTTGGTCGTCTCCAGCTCCTCGACGGTGGACTGGAGTTCCTCGTTCGTGGTCTCCAGCTCCTCGTTGGTCGACTGGAGCTCCTCGTACGCCGACTCCAGCCGGCGGTTGGTGTGCTCCAGCTCCTCCAGCAGCTTGCGCGCCGCGGTGATGTCGTGGAAGACGATGGTGACGCCCAGCAGGCCGTTGTCGGCGTGGACCAGCGGGTTGACGTGGATCTCGAACCAGATCACGTCACCCGGCGAGCGGGTCCACTCGACGTCCTTGATCCGGATCGCCCGGCGCTCGACCTTGGACTGCTCGACGTAGGCGCGCAGCTCCACCGGCCGGTAGGAGATCTCCAGGTCGCGCAGCGGTCGGCCGATGTCGCGGTGGGAGAGCCCGAACACGACCTCGGCCTGCTGGTTGATCAGCGCGACGATGTCCTCGCCGGTGATGACGACCTGCGCGACGGGGCTGGCGGAGAACGCGTGCTCGCGCAGTTCGGCCAAGCCGCCCACCTCGCCGGCGCGGTCGGGCACCCGGGGCTGGGAGATGAAGCTGCCCATGCCCGTCAGTCCGCCCGGGGTGCGGCGGAACGTGCGGCGCTTGAGGTCGACCGGGTCGAAGATCCTGGTGTGCGAGAGCAGCATCTCGGCCTTGCCGAGGAACAGCATCCCGCGCGGCGACAGCGCGAAGTGGAACCGGTTGAGGATCTTGCCCTGGGTCTCGGCGTTGAAGTACATCAGCGTGTTGCGGCACACCAGGAGGTCTATGCGGGAGATCGGGGCGTCCTGGACCAGGTCGTTGCGGCCGAAGATCACCGACCGGCGCAGGTCCTTGCGGAAGACGTACCGGTTGCCCTGCTGCTCGAAGTAGCGCTGGAGCTGCTCCTCCGGGAGGTTGTGCACCTCACCGGCCGAGTAGGACGCCTGCCGCGCCTGCGTCAGCGCCTCGTCGTCGACGTCGGTGGCGTAGATCTTCACCCGCTGCCGGAACCGCTCGGGGCCCAGCACGTCGGCGAGCACCATGGCCAGCGTGTATGCCTCCTGCCCGCCCGCGCAGCCCGCGCTCCAGACCCTCACCGGGTCGTCCGGGCCGCGCTCGGCGAGCAGCAGGGGGATGACCTCGGCGCGGATGTGCTCCCACGCCTCGGTGTCGCGGAAGAAGTCCGTGACGTTGATCAGGATGGTGTTGAACAGCGCGTCGAACTCCTCCGGGTTGACCTGGAGGAGGTCCAGGTAGTCGGCGAAGTCGTCGATGCCGACGTGGCTCATCCGCCGTCGCACGCGGCGGGCCAGGCTGGTGCGCTTGTAGCCGGTGAAGTCGAACCCGCGAGTTTCCTTCAGGTACTTGAGGACGGCTTCGAGCTTGCTGTCCGGCTCGACGGGTTTGGCCTCCACGAGCGGGGAGGTTACCCGCTGCGGCCGGGTCGTCGCGCGTCGGTGACCCGATCAGCCGGCCGGGTCACCGCTCGTCGCGCCGGTCTCCTCCACCGGGACCGGTTCACCGGTGGAGAGGAGGAAGTCGCGCAGCACGTCCACCGCGCGGACGGACTCGTCCAGCCGGCCCTGGTAGCGGTTGACCTGGCGGCCGTCACCGCGGGTGCGCGCCGATTCCACCATCCGCTCGGACAGCCGCACCTTCTCCTCCAGCGTGCGCAGCGCCGTCCAGAGGGCCTTCTCGAAGGCGTCGCCCTGGGCCTGCGCGAGGGCCTCCACCGACCACGCGTGGCCGACCTGGCACCGGAACCGCAGCGTGCCGGGTTCGACCTCGTTCAGCACCCCGCTGCAGTCCGGGCAGGTGTACTCGCTGGCCTCGCCGATCGTGCCCGCGCCCATGGTGACCCGCCAATCCCGGACGATCCGGTTCTCCTGCTCGACCTGCGGTGACGCGGGTGGCGCGGAGGACGGCGCCACCTGTTCCCGCACCAGTTTCGCCAGCGCCGGTCCCAGGTCCGCGGCGGGCAGCACGTGATCGGGCCGGACGTGGCGCAGCGCGTTCTCCGGCATACCGGGGTGCAGCGCGTCCGCCGGGTCCTGCACCGCGACCCGGCCGCTGCGGGCGCGGATCGCCACCACTCCCGCCGCGCCGTCGTCGAGGACACCCGAGAGGATGACGCCGGTGACCCGCGGGCCGAGCGCGATGGCGGCGGACCGGAACAGCGCGTCGACCGCGGGCCGGTGCCCGTTCTCGGTCGGGCCGTGAGACAGCGCGAACCGGTCCTCCACGACGAGCAGGTGGTGGTCCGGTGGGGCCACGTGGATCCGCCCGTGGGTCAGCGGCATCCCGGACCGCGCGAAGACCGCGGGCAGGGCGCCGGACCGGTGCAGGATCGCGGGCAGCGCGCTGGCCCCGCCCAGGGGCATGTGGAGCACCACGGCCACCGCGGCGGGCAGGTCGGCGGGCAGGCCGGCGACGAGCGCCCGCAGCGCCTCCACACCGCCCGCCGAAGCGCCCACCACGATCAGGTCACGGTGTGCCTGCGACATGCCTCACGTCCTTCGCTGAATCGTTCATCACCGTAGTGCCAGGCGGATTGGTCGTGGGTATCGCCCTGCCGGTGCGGCGTGGACCCACTGGAGGAAGAGGGCCTGCCGGGAGCGTGGACCTGCTCCGGGCGTGGACCCGCCGGAGACGGGTGTGGACCGGCCGGTGCGAGGTGAGGACCCGTCACGTGGGCGGCGGCCCGGCCCACCCGTTCTCCACCGCCTGCCGCGCCACCACGGCGGCCTGCCGGTGCTCCTCGGCCTGCTTCAGGTGGTGCTCCCGGACGTCCCGGAACCCGTTCTCGGCGATCCTCTCGTGCAGCTTCGCGGCTCGTTCGTGCGCCTCCGCCGCCGACAGGTACGCGACCATCGTGCGTTGCAGGCGGTCGGCCGCCCGAGCCGCGGCCTGCCGGGCCCGGCGGTTGGCCTCGTCGAGGTGCCGGGGACCGGAGGTGCCGTTCATCGGGGCTTTGGAGGCGAGCCGGTGGCGCAGTTCGTCCGCCCGGTTCCCCGCGTCCTTGGCCGCCTGGCGGGCCAGCTCGGCGGTGTCGCGGGCGTCGATCCCGGTCTCGACGACGATCCCGGCCAGGCGCCGCACCTTGATGTTCAGCTTCTGCGATGCGGTGGAGAGCAGCTGGAACGCCTGGTCGGACGTGATGCGGTGCCGCTGCATCAGGATGCCCACGGCCTGGCCGATGGCCTCGCGGCTGACCACCGCCGTGCGCAGGTCCTCCTCCCGCAGCACCGCGTCCAGCGCGAGGGCCGCGTGCGTCGAGTACAGCGCCGCCACCGCCAGGCTGTCCTCGTCGAACGCGCCGGGCTCGCGGGAGTAGAGGGTGAGGGCCGCCCGCCCGCCGTTCCGGGAGGGCAGGTGGCAGGCCAGCACGGCGCGGATACCCCGCTCGACCGCGCGCGTGGTGAACCGCGGCCACCGGGTCTCCGCGGCCAGGTCGTCGACCCGCAGCACCCGGTCGTGGGGGAGCACGTGCAGGCCGGGTCCCTCGCCGGCGTCGTACTGGGCGGCGTCGGCGGACGCGGCCGCCTCGTCGGTGGCGGCCACGGTCTGGAGGGCGCCGGTGCGGGCCAGCGACAGCGAGGCGGAGCCCGCGCCGGGCACGATGCCGAGCGCGAGTTCCACGACGTGCTCGGCGGTCGCGTCGAACGACTGCTGCGCGGCGAGCGTCCGAGCCGCTTCCGTCAGCACCCTGGCCAGTTCCACGCACACAGCCTTCCCCCTCCGCGTGGAAGATATGCGGAGTTCCGGACGGGCCGCCAGGCGGGACCGCCCCTCGACGGTATGCCTTCTCTCCCGGCTGGCGGGCATACGGGTGAGATTCCTTGCCCGATCGGGTGAGGCTTGACTGATGGTCCCGGGAAGGGGTAGGGCGGGGGCGGCAGCCGTCCTCCCGTGCGCACCCGGTGCCCGCCGGGACTTCCGCGCACCCGTCCTCCGGCCGCCTCGTCAGTCCACAACGGACCGTCCGAACAGGCCGGTGGTTTTCGCCTTGTCCCGCTCGGGTAACCGGGGTTTCAGGGCCACCTCCCCTGCACGGGTGGCCCGCTCAGCCGGTCGAACAGCGCGCCGGCGCCGCCGGGTGGTGGTCGCCGTGCGCGGCACTCCCACCCGTGGCACCGGGCGCCAGAGCAGAACGGTGGAAGCCATGGGTCAGCCACTCCCGTCACCCCCGGCCCCGACGGTCGGCGTCGAGGAGGAGTTCCTCCTGGTGGACCCCGCGACCGGGGTGCCGGTGCCCAGGGCCCACGAGGTGGTCGCCGCGGCGCGCGAGCGGTTCGGGCTCGACCTGGACCACGAGCTGCTCACCACGCAGGTCGAGGTCAAGACCCCGGTGTGCCACGACCTCGGGCAGGTCCGCCGGGAGCTGGTGGCGATGCGGTCGGCGGTCTCGCGGGCGGCGGGGGAGGCCGGGTGCCTGGCCCTGGCGGTGGGGTCGCCCCCGCTGGGCGAGCCCAGCGGGTCGATCACCGACCTGGCGCGGTACCGGGGGATCGCCCGCGCCTTCGGGCAGCTGGCCGACGAGCAGTCCATCTGCGGCTGCCACGTGCACGTCGGGGTGCCCGACCGCGAGGTCGCCGTCCAGGTGTGCAACCACCTGCGGCAGTGGCTGCCGGTGCTGGGGGCGCTCACCGCGAACTCGCCCCTGTGCCGGGGCCGCGACACCGGTTACGCCAGTTGGCGCACCGTGGTGTGGCACCGCTGGCCGGCCGCCGGCCCGCCGCCGCGCTTCTCCTCCTGGGCGCACTACCGGGCCGTGTCCGACCTGCTGCGCGAGTCCGGCGCGGCGGTGGACCCCGCCATGGCCTACTGGGACGTGCGCCCGTCGTGCCACCTGCCGACCGTGGAGGTGCGCGTGGCCGACGTCGCGGGCAGCACCACCGAGGCCCTGCTGCTCGCCGCCCTGGTGCGGGCCCTGGTCTCCACCGCCGTGGTGGACGTCGAACGCGGGGTGCCCGCGCCGGAGGTGACCACCGAGGCGCTGCGGCTGGCCGAGTGGCGGGCCGCCCGCGACGGTCTCGCCGGCCGGACCCTCGACGTGCTCTCCGGCCGGTTGGTGCCGGTGCGGCACCTGCTGCGCAGGCTGGTCCGCCACGCGCGGCCCGCGCTGTCCGCGAACGGCGACCTGGACCTGGTCGAACGGGCGCTGGCCGTGCTGCACCGGGTCGGGTGCGGCGCCGAGCGGCAGCGGCGCGTGCTGAACCGCACCGGGACGCCGACGGATCTGCTGGACGTGCTGGTGGTCGACGCGCCGGACCCGCTCGTGACGGCCCTGTACCCGGGGGCGCGGTCGGTGGCGGGGGGTTCGCTGGTGCCGTCGGGGGCCGGGCGCACCACGCCGCGTGGGGATTTCTGAGGGCGGGGCGCGGTCCCTGGCCTGCTGAACCCCGCTGCTCGACCCCTGCCGCCCTACCCTCGCTGCTCGACCCTGCTACTCGACCCCCGCTGCTCAACCCCCACCACGCGCCGGCGCGGTGGTCGCCCGCACCACCAGTCGCGGCGGCAGGAGCCGGGTGGTCGGCCGACCGTCGAGCACCGCCTCGACCGCGGCCCGTCCCAGGGCCGCCGGGGACACCGACACCGACGTCACGGCCCACCGACCGCGCCGCGCGGCCTCGTCCGGGCACAGCGCCAGCACCGACACGTCCTCGGGCACCCTCAACTGCCTGCGCTGGAGGTCCTCCAGGACCGCGACCAGCGCTCCCTCGCCCGCCGCCACCACGGCGGTCGGCCGGTCCTGCGCGAACACCTGGTCCACCTCGGTCGACCGGCAGTGCGCCCGCACCACCACGTTCCGCTCCCGCGCCCCGCGCGCGACACCGTGGTGGAAGTCCTCCGGCGGGCCGTCGTGCACGAACGCCACCGCGCGGTGCCCCAGGTCGGCCAGGTAGTTCGCGGCCCGCACCCCCGCCGCGACCCGGTCCAGGTCCACCCGCGAGTGCGCCGGCGCACCGCCGTCCCCGCCCACGAGCACCACCGGCACCGACGTGTCCAGCGGCGGTGACGCCGGCGCCACCACCACGACGCCCGCCGCGCCCCGGTGGTGGGCCGACGGGCTCACCAGCAGGTCGGCCCCGCCGGCGTGCGCGGTCGCGGTGGCCGCGCCCAGGAACGCGCCCAGCCAGTCCGCGCCCAGCGCGCCGTGCCCCGGCAGCGCCAGGTGGAGCAGGACCCCGTGCGCGTTCTTGCGCGGCTGGTACCCCAGGGCGCGGACGCTCGCCTCGACCCGCCGCCGCGTGCCGGCGGAGATGGAGCGCTTGCCGCTGAGGGCGTACGACACCGTGCTGACCGCGACCCCCGCGTGCTGTGCCACTTGCGCGATGGTCACCATGCCGCGTCCTCCTGAAGGCGCGTGGGAAGCGGGGTTCAGGATGCAGAGCTATAACGCTTAAGTCAATGAATTCCTGTTAGTTGGCTCGCTGAACTATTTTTGTCCTGGTCCGGTCGTGCCAGTCGGGCGTTCGGCACTTCGGGGGTGGCCCGACTCGTTCACGAATGTGGACGGCTTGACCGCTTAATGGACCAACGCGTACCGTCCGGGTGCTCACACAGGAGCCGCAGGTCGGGGCACCGCCGACAGGTCCGCTCGATACCGCCGGCGGGCTGTCCCGATAACGACCGGCGATCGCGCGTTCATTCATGTGAACCGGTCCGGATTTCACCACCGTGAATCTCCTCGTCGTCTGCGGGAAATCGTGGCCACCCCTCCTGGGCGCGCTCCCGGGGAGATGGCGGGTTCGCGCGCCGGCATCGACGGCGCGCCGCCGGGACCGCTTTCCCCGGTTCTGCTCGCACGGAGGCGAAGCGTGAATTCGCGCGTGGGCGAGCGCGGGAGGAGCCGGCTCGTGAACCGGGTCCAACCCCGTGCCGGGTTCGCCCAGGCTCAACGGCGTCACGTGCACCGGCTCCACCGCCGGTACCTCCGCCACGACCACCCGGACGACCACCACGACCGACCCCGGCAACGGCCCCGCCCGCACCCCTTTCCCCGCCCCGGGGCCGCGGCGCGTTTGCCGCCTCCCCCCGGGGGCATCCGGTGGGAGCACAACCCCTACCGGGAATCGAGGTCGTGGTGCCGTCCGACGAGGAGACGCTGCTGGTCGGTCGCTACCGCCTCGACCGCTTGATCGGCTGCGGCGGCATGGCGGACGTGCACCGGGCGTGGGACCTGGAGCTGGGTCGCGCGGTGGCGGTCAAGGTCTTCCGGCCGGGCGACGACCTCACCGAGGGCCGCCGGTTCGACAACGAGGCCAGGGTGCTCGCCGGCCTATCGCACCCCGGGCTGGTGCCCGTCCACGACGCCGGTCGGGACCAGGGCCTGGCGTTCGTCGTGCTGGCGCTGGTCGAGGGCGGCACCCTCCGCGACCGCCTGGCGGCCGGCCCGCTGGTCCCCGACGAGGTCAGGGCGCTGGGGGTGCGGCTGGCCGAGGCGCTGGAGCACGTGCACTCGTGCGGCGTCGTGCACCGGGACGTCAAGCCCTCCAACGTGCTGGTCGACACCGCGGGCACCGCCTACCTGGCCGACTTCGGCCTGGCCCGCCTAGTCGACGCCACCCGGCTCACCCGGGCCGACCAGATCGTCGGCACGGCCGCCTACCTCGCGCCCGAGCAGGTGCGGGGCGGTCCGACCGGTCCGGCCGCCGACGTCTACGCGCTCGGCCTGGTGCTGCTGGAGTGCCTGACCGGGCGGCGCGAGTACGACGGCGGCGAGATCGAGGCGGCCGTGGCCCGCCTGCACCGCGCACCGCACGTGCCCGCCGACCTGCCCCCCGACCTGGCCGAACTGCTCCGGCGGATGACCGCCACCGACGCGCGGGACCGCCCGACCGCCGCGGAGTGCGCCCGCGCCCTGATCGCCGGCGCCACCTTCCCGGGTGCGGCCTTCGCGGGGTCCGGCCTGCGCACCGCCGGCCTCGGGGCCCTCGGCTTCGACCAGGACGGTGCCCCGCACGAGGAGGCCGTGCGCACCGGCCGGTCCTGGAACGTGGTGTTCGCGGCGGCCGCGCTGCTGGGCGTGGTGGGCGCGGTGGGCTTCGCGTGGTCGTCCACCGGCGAGGTCTCCGACCCGGTGCCCCGGGTCGCGCCGTCCGGCACGCAGCGCCCGGTCCAACCGGCCGTGGAGACGGTCACGGTGACCGTCCCGGTGCCCACGGAGGCGCAGCCGGTCCAGGTGCCGTCCACGGGGACCGAACCCGTCGGAGGGACCCGGCCCGTCGGCGGGGCCGCGCCGGAGGTCGGCGCCGCGCCGGTGCCGGGGGCTGCGCCGGTGCCGGGGGCCGGGCAGCCCGGGGGACCGAAGTCCCCCAAGCCCCAGAAGGACAAGCCCAAGCAGGCCGAGAAGCAGAAGTCCAAGCCGTGACGGACCCTCTGCTTCAGCGCTTGACCAGGGTTCATCCGGCGCGGCGTTGGTTCGCGCTGTCGGGCACCCCTCGTGATCCACGCCCGGTCCCTGCGCTCCCACCTGCGCTTGTGGTGAGCCGTTCAACCATTCAAGGGCAGGTCGCGAGCTGATCGACCCTCGATTACCGCGCCCCGGTTCAGGCTGCGCAAAGCAGTGCTCGACCGGTTGATCGGAATCGGCGTGTCGTCCCTCCCCTCTGGCCGGGTCGGTGCCCGCCGGCGTCCAGTTCTTCGAGGTCGACCACGCCCAGGACGCCGCGGTCACCGAGATCGACGCGGGGCGCGGGGCGAGCGGCAAGGCGAAGCAGGCGGTGTTCGACGACCTGAACACGCGGTGGGCGGAGGCCAGGGCGCTGGTCACGAGGTGAAAATCGCGGGTCCCCGGTGTTCCGCTGGTCCACACTGGACCCCGTGCTGCTCACCCTGACCACCACCCACCGCCCGGCGACCGACCTCGGCCACCTCCTGCACAAGCACCCCGACCGCGCGCAGTCGTTCACCACCTCCTCGGGCACCGCGCACGTCTTCTACCCCCGCGCGGACGAGGAGGAGTGCACCGTCGCGCTCCTGCTGGAGGTCGACCCGGTCGGCCTGGTCCGCAAACCCGGCAGCACCCTCACCCAGTACGTCAACGACCGCCCCTACGTGGCCGGCTCGCTGTTCACCGTCGCCCTCGGCGCGGTCTTCCGCAGCGCCGTGAACGGCCGCAGCGAGAGCCACGCGGAGCTGGCCGCCACCCCGATCCCGCTGACCGCGCGCATCCCGGTCCTGCCGCACCGCCTGGTGGAGCGCCTGTTCACCCCGCTGGGCTGGACCGTCGACCTCACCCCGATCCCGCTGTCCGGCGTCGACGAGGACTCCCGCGAGGACTCCCGCTACGCCGACGTCACCCTCACCGGCACCCACACCCTGTCCGACGCCCTCCGGCACCTCTACGTCCTGCTGCCCGTGCTCGACGGCAGCAAGCACTACTGGGTCGCCGAGGACGAGGTGGACAAGCTGCTGCGGGCGGGGGAGGGGTGGCTCGGCGCGCACCCCGACCGCGAGCTGATCACCACCCGCTACCTGGCGCGCCGCCGCCCGCTGGTGCAGTCGGCGCTCGCCCGGCTGGCCGAGGTCGAGGAGGTCGAGCCGGAGGAGCTGGACAACGCGCTGGAGGAACCGGTCCTGGCCGAGCGGCAGGTCCCGCTGGCCGTGCTGCGGCGGGAGACCGTCGTCGCGCGGCTCAGGGCCGCCGGCGCCCGCCGGGTGCTCGACCTGGGCTGCGGCGACGGCTCGCTGCTGCGCGCCCTGCTCCAGGAGCCGGGGTTCACCGAGGTCCAGGGCGTGGACGTGTCCGTGCGGGCGCTCCAGGTCGCGGCCCGCCGGCTGCACCTGGACGAGCTGCCCGACCGGCAGCGCGAACGCCTCGTGCTGCGCCAGTCCTCGCTGACCTACGCCGACCCTGAGCTGGCTGGCTACGACGCGGCCGTGCTGATGGAGGTCGTCGAGCACCTCGACCCCGACCGGCTGCCCGCCCTGGAGCACTCGGTGTTCACCGTCGCCCGCCCGCGCACGGTCCTGGTCACCACCCCCAACGTCGAGTACAACGACCTGTTCGACGCGCTGCCGCGCGGGCGGTACCGGCACGCCGACCACCGCTTCGAGTGGACCCGCGCCGAGTTCCGCGACTGGGCCGCCGGCGTGGCCGGGCGGCGCGGCTACACCGTGCGCCACCTGCCGATCGGGCCGGAGGACGCCGAGCGCGGCGCGCCGACCCAGCTCGCGGTCTTCACCCTGGGGGACGACGACTGATGGAGCTCAGGATTCCGGACCTGTGCCTGGTCGTGCTGGTCGGCGCGTCCGGCTCGGGCAAGTCGACGTTCGCGCGCCGGCACTTCGCCCCCACGCAGGTGCTGTCCGGCGACTACTTCCGCGGCCTGGTCGCCGACGACGAGAACGACCAGTCGGCCTCCACCGCGGCGTTCGAGGCGCTGCACTTCGTGGCCGGCAAGCGCCTGGACGCGGGCCGCACGACGGTCGTGGACGCCACGAACGTGCAGCGCGGCGACCGGGCGCAGCTGGTCGAGCTGGCCAAGCGGCACGACGTCCTGCCGGTCGCCATCGTGCTCGACCTGCCGGAAGGGGTGTGCCTGGCGCGCAACGCCGACCGCCCCGACCGCGACTTCGGGCCGCACGTGGTGCGCCGCCACCGGACCGCGCTGCGCGGGTCGCTCAAGGCGCTGGGCCGCGAGGGCTTCAAGCGCGTCCACGTGCTGTCCTCGCAGTCCGAAGTGGACGAAGCGGTGCTGGTGCGGGAGCCGCTGCTCAACGACCTGCGCCACGAGACCGGGCCGTTCGACGTGATCGGCGACGTGCACGGCTGCCGCGCGGAGCTGGAGGAACTGCTGGTCCAGCTGGGTTACGCCCTGGTGCGCGACGGGGAGGGCCGCCCGGTGGACGCCGTCCCGCCGGCGGGGCGGCGGGCGGTGTTCGTCGGCGACCTGGTCGACCGCGGCCCGGACACGCCGGGCGTGCTGCGCCTGGCCATGGGCATGGTCGAGGCGGGTCACGCGTTCGCGGTGTGCGGCAACCACGAGCAGAAGCTGGTGCGCGCCCTGCGCGGCCGGGACGTGCGGGTCGCGCACGGCTTGGCCGAGTCGCTGGCGCAGCTGGCGGCCGAGCCCGAGGAGTTCCGCCGCCGGGTCGAGCGGTTCTGCGACGGCCTGGTCGCGCACTACGTGCTCGACGGCGGTGACCTGGTCGTCGCGCACGCCGGCCTGCCCGAGCGCTACCACGGCCGGGCCTCCGCGCGGGTGCGCGCCTTCGCGCTCTACGGCGACACCACCGGCGAGACCGACGAGTACGGCCTGCCGGTGCGCTACCCGTGGGCCGACGAGTACCGGGGCCGGGCGACCGTGCTGTACGGGCACACGCCGGTGCCGGAGACCCGGTGGGTCAACAACACCCTGTGCCTGGACACCGGCGTGGTGTTCGGCGGGGCGCTGACCGCGCTGCGCCACCCGGAGCGCGAGGTGGTGTCGGTGCCCGCGCACCGGGTCTGGTACGAGCCGGTGCGCCCGCTGGTCGCGGCGGAGCCGGAGCGGGCGCCGGACGTGCCGGCGCTCACCGACGTCGCCGGCCGCCGCGCGGTCGAGACCTCGCAGCACGGCCGGGTCACCGTGCGACCGGAGCAGGCCGCGTCGGCGCTGGAGGTGATGAGCCGCTTCGCCGTCGACCCGCGCGTGCTGCTGTACCTGCCGCCGACGATGGCGCCGGCGGCGACCTCCGCGCGCCCGGACGTGCTGGAGCACCCCGAGGACGCCTTCGCCGAGTACCGCGCGGCGGGCGTGCGGGAGGTGATCTGCGAGGAGAAGCACATGGGGTCGCGGGCGGTGCTGCACGTGCGCCGGGACGCCGGTGGTCTGGATTCCGGTGGCCCGGACCCCGGTGGCGTGGTGCACACGCGCACCGGCCGCGCGTTCTTCGACGGGCCGCTGGGCGACGAGCTGGTGGCGGTGGTGCGCGAGGAGGTGACCCGGGCCGGCCTGTGGGAGGAGTTCGACACCGACTGGCTGCTGATCGACGCCGAGCTGATGCCGTGGAACGCCAAGGCGGCGGGCCTGGTCCGGGACCAGTACGCCTCGGTCGGGGCGGCCGCCACGAGCGCGCTGTCCACCGCGGCGGACGTCCTGGGCCGGGCGGGCGAACGCGGTGTCGACGTGGCCGAGCTGCTGGACCGCACCACGCGGAGGCTGGCCAACGCCACCGCGTACCGCGACGCCTACCTGCGGTACTGCGCGCCCACCGACGGGCTCGCGGGCGTGACCATCGCGCCGTTCCAGCTGCTCGCCGCGCGCGGGCGGACCTTCCACGACCGGGACCACCTCTGGCACCTGGACGTGCTGTCGCGCCTGGGCGGCCCGTTCCGGCCGACCCGGCGCCTGGTGGTCGACACCACCGACGAGGAGCAGGTCGCGGCGGGCGTCCGCTGGTGGGAGGAGCTGACCGCGGCCGGTGGCGAGGGCGTGGTGGTCAAGCCGCTGGCCAACCTGGTGCGCGGCGGGCGCGGCCTGGTGCAGCCGGGCGTGAAGGTGCGGGGCCGCGAGTACCTGCGCATCGTCTACGGCCCGGACTACACCGAGCCGGCGAACCTGGAGCGGCTGCGCAAGCGCGGCCTGGGCGCGAAGAGGTCGCTGGCGCTGCGCGAGTACGCGCTGGGTCTGGAGGCGCTGGAGCGCGTGGCCCGGGGCGAGCCGCTGTGGCGCGTGCACGAGTGCGTGTTCGCCGTGCTCGCGCTGGAGTCCGAACCGGTGGACCCGAGGCTCTGAGGGCCGCCTCACCCGCTCGGGGTGGGGCTGCTTCGGGACAGCTCGGGTGCGGCCCGCCCCCACCCCCTCGGGGTGGGGGCTCCGGGCGCGGTTCGGTGATCACCCCGATGTGACGCGGTCGGGCGCTGCCTAGCTTCGGACCATGCGAAGGACACGATCGACCCACCGCCGGTTCGGCGCGCTGGCCTGCGCGGTGGTGACCGGTGCGGTGGTGGCCGCGGTCCCGACGACCGCGGCCACCGCGCCTCCCCGGCTCGACCTGCCACCGCCGACCGGACCGCACGCGGTCGGCGTCACCGACCTGCACCTGGTCGACCACGCCCGCCGGGACCCCTGGGTGCCGGGCGCCGTGCGGGAGCTGGTGGTGACAGTCCGGTACCCGGCCCGGCGCGGCGGCGCGCCCGCGCCGTTCCTGCCGCCCGCCGCGGCCGAGGTGGTGGCGCGGGCGGACGCGGCCCGGCTCGGCCTCGACGCGGACCTGCTCGACTACCGCTTCGCCACCCACTCGGTCCCGGGCGCCGCGGCGCTGGGCGGTGACCGGCCCGTGGTGCTCTACTCGCCCGGCCTGGGCGAGTCGCGCGCGTTCGGCACCGCGCTGACCGAGCAGCTGGCGGCCGAGGGGTACGTGGTGGTGGCCCTCGACCACACGCACGAGCCACCGGTGGTGGAGTTCCCCGACGGCCGGTTGGCGCGGCGCGCGTTGCCGCCGTCGAGCGCCGAGGTGCTCAAGGAGGTCCTGGCGACCAGGGTCCGGGACACCCGCTTCGTCCTGGACCGGCTCCAGGTTCTGGCCGCGGGCGGGAACCCCGACGCCGGCGGGCGGCGGCCGCCGCCGGGGCTGGGCCGGGCCCTGGACCTGTCCCGGGTGGGGATGTTCGGCCACTCGGCCGGCGGGTTCACCGCGGGGGAGACCATGCTGTCGGACCGGCGCGTCGACGTGGGCGCCGACCTCGACGGCAGCATGGCCTACGCCCAGTCGACCGGCGACTTCGGCCGGGTCGCCGAGGAGGGCCTGGACCGGCCGTTCCTGCTGATGAGCGCCGGCGACCACAGCGCGGCGTCCGACCCGTCCTGGCAGCGGTTCCTGGCCAACCACCGGGGCTGGCTGCGGCAGCTGCACCTGCCGGCGGGCGAGCACTTCAGCTACACCGACCACCAGGTGCTGCTGCCGCGGCTGGGCCTGGACCCCGCGGTGACCGCGCCCGCCGTCGGCACCGTGGACCCGGCGCGGAGCGTCGCCGCCCAGCGCGCGTACCTGACCGCCTTCTTCGACCGGCACCTGCGGCACCGGCCCCAGCGGCTGTTCGACGGGCCGTCGGACCGGTACCCCGAGGTGGAGTTCCGCTAGACGGGGTTCCGCCGGCCGGGATTCTGTTGGGTTGGGTTCCGTTGGGCGGGCACCGCGCCGCGCGCCCGTGAGCGCGCGGCGCGGACCACCGGGTGCACGACCACGACCAGCAGCGACAGCACCGGCGCGCCCCCGCCCAGCACCAGCTCGCCCAGCGCGTAGTCGAGCGCGGGCACCGCGAGGCACGCGGCGAACGCCCACGGGGGCGCGGTGCGCGGTTTCGGGCCCCTCGCCCACGGCGTGCGCCCGAACGGCTTGGCCACCGACAGCCACACCTGGCACGCCAGCGCCGAGAACATCAGCAGCGACCCGACGCGCATCAGCCCCGGCGAGCCGTCGGGGTGCAGGTTGGGGCTGAGCACGAAGATGCCCGCGTAGAGCTGGCTCATCGTGACGGCGAACTTGACCGCCACCCACCAGTGCCGGAAGTAGCCCCAGGGCGTGAGCCCGGACAGCAGCAACCCGCTGAACGCCGACGTGGTGGCCATGAACTGGAGCACCTCGACGTCCAGCAGCAGCGCCACCTCGAACGTCCACGAGCGCCCGGCCAGGGCGTGGCCCACCACCACGAACAGCGCCAACGCCATGATCATCCACCCGGTGGACGTCACGACGTGCAACCAGACCAGCAGTTTCCGACTCATCCACAACCCCCACTAGTAGGCGCGCTACATATAGTACGACTACTAGTGGGGGAAGGTTTCAGACCCGCTGGGGCCCCAGATCCGGCAGGATCTCAGACCCGGCAGGACCTCAGACCCGGCAGGGGCTGCCGCCGGGCTCGCCCGGCAACGCCTCGACGTTCGCCCTGGCCTCGCCCAGCACCACGTCGGTCAGCAGCGTGTCCAGCACCAGCGCCTGCTGCGTCACGCTGGTCGCCGTCGTCGTCGTGCTGTTGAGCCGCAGCGAGCCGATCACCAGCGGGATGGTCAGCGGCGCGCTGCCGACCGCCACGGTCACCCCGTTGATCCGCAGGCTCGCGATCTGCGACGACCCGGCGAACACCGGGTTGAGCGACGCGTCGCAGGTCACCGAGGCGTTCGCCTGGATCACACCCACCTCGATGTTCACCAGCAGCGCGGTGATGCGGGTGTACTCGACCCGCGCCGAGGACACCGCGCCGTCACCGGGCGCCGGCGGCAGCGCCAGCAGGCCGTCCGGTGTCTGGTTCGTGGTCGCGGTCAACGCGTCGGCCCGCACGTTGAGGATCCCGGCGGGCAGGTTCACGTTCGCCACCTGCGCGAAGTCGTCCACGCACGGCACGTCCGGCGGGTTGGCCCGCGCCAGGACCACCCCGGCCAGGTTGAGCGCCGTGGCCTGGCAGGAGAACACGCCGGTCCGCTCGGAGGTGGTGATCCGCACGTCCGACAGCACCGGGCTCGTCCCGGACGGCGCGGCGGTCAGCGTCGCCCGCACCTCGACGTACCGCCCGACCAGCGCGAACTCCACCCCGTTGGACACCGGCACGAACGCCTCGCCGGCGAGCCCGGCCTCGGTGTCCGAGGTCCGCGCCTCGAAGGTGATCGACGTGCCCGCCGGCTCGCTGCCCTGCGGCTCGGTGTTCCAGGTGACCGTGCCCCAGGTCTGACCCGCGACCCCGCCGTCCTGCACCACCGACCACGTGCCGACCGGCGCGGTGATCTCACCCAGCACCGACCCGGTCATGTCGCTGTAGTTGTACGGCCCCGCGCCCGCGCCGAGGTCCACGGTCAGGTCGACCGCGCCCACCGGGAACCCGCCGCCGCCGATCGGCCCCGCGTCCGGGTCGATCCGCTGGGCGTTGTTGGAGTTGATGTTGGCGACCCACACCTTGCCGTTGGTGTCGACCGCGACGCCCTGCGAGCGCGCGTTGCCGTGCGGGAACGCGCCGAGGACGTTGCCCGCCGCGTCGAGCTTGACCACCACGCCGTTGCTGACCCTGGTGTGCCAGATCTCGCCGGTCCGCAGGTCCATGCCCAGGCCGTAGTCGCCGTGCCCGGTGTCCAGGCAGGCGCCCGTGCCGGTGGCGGGCTCGTAGCGCAGCAGGTTGGTCCCGTACCGGGCCGACCACAGCGTGCCCGCCTGGTCGACCAGGCCGCCGTACCCGCCGCAGCCGAAGCTCACCGGCGTGGTCAGCGGGGAACCGTCGACCCCGGAGATCTTCTGGTGCCGGGTGTTCGAACCGCCGGTCCACAGGTCGTTGTTGGAGTCGACGGCGACCGTGCGGGTGTTGGTGCCCGCGACCCGGCTGTAGGTGATCAGGCACTCGTCGGCGGCGGTCTCGACGCCGTCGTCGTCGTCGACGACGCCCGCGTTGGTCCACGGCCGGATGTCGCCCAGGCCGCGCGAGGTGGCGAACAGGCCGTCGCCGTCGCGGTCCTGGCAGGTGTTGTAGGCGAACGGGCCGCGCAGGTAGTCGCCGTCGGGGTCGGGCACGCCGCCGGCGTCGACCCGCGTGCCGCCCCGGACCACGCCGACCCGGGTGACCGAGCCCTGGCCGCCGGTGGCCTCGTTGCGGTTGGACAACCAGGTGTTGCCCAGCTTGTCCACGGTGGTCCGGGACGGGTTGCGGCCGCGGCCGTCCGGCGCGGACAGCCACTCGCCCAGGACGTCGCCGCTGTCGACGTCGATGCGGATCATCGTGCCGCGCGCGGAGGCGGCGACGTTGACGTAGGGGAGGAACACGCTCTGCCGGTTCGGCTGGAGCTGGTCGTCGTTCGGCGAGTCGTGGTTGACGTCCTGGAGCACGCCCTGGTCGAAGTCGGCGTCCAGCGTGTAGAGCACGTCCTCACCGGGTACCGGAACAGCGGAGGCCGTCCCGGGCAGGCCGAGGGGAGCAGGAGCGCCCCGACCGCCGCGATCGCGACTGATCTTCGTGGGTGACGCATGGATCCGCCCTTCTGTGGTGGGAGCGGATCTCGGGCATTTCCGTCACGTGAC
This sequence comes from Saccharothrix lopnurensis, assembly GCF_042658445.1. Lineage (NCBI taxonomy): Bacteria > Bacillati > Actinomycetota > Actinomycetes > Pseudonocardiales > Pseudonocardiaceae > Saccharothrix > Saccharothrix lopnurensis. Next base: position 70,297 of record NZ_JBHSQO010000031.1, read on the forward strand.
ACCCGCGTGTCGACCGCGGTCGGAAGGCCGTTACCGCAGGTCGGAACATGAGTGGACCGGTCGGCAAAAGTAGAGGTGGGCGTTCACCCCCTTCCGAGCCGGACTCCTCCCAACGGACCCGTGAGGCGCTTCGCACGGTCACCGCCGATATCGCCCTGTTGCGACCAACGGTCCAACGCGCTGGGCGAATCCGGGAAACCGGCCTCACGGGCGGCGCAATTCGGTCAGTGCACACCGTTCGGCATCGGACAAGGCGGAATCCGTCAAAACGCGCAACCCGTGCCCGCCGATCGGCCGCCCGTCCACCGACGTGACCCAGCGGGTCGGCACGTCGGTGAGGAGGGTGACCAGCGGCGGTTCGGCGCAGTGGCCGTAACCCAGCACCGTCGAGCGGTTCACGACGGGTCCGTTCAGCACCACGTAGTCCTGCGTGACCGCGGCCGGGTCGCCGGCCCACGGCACCTCCTCGCCCGGCGTCCAGCCGCCGACACCGCCGTAGCGCAGCAGGAACGTGCGGGCCTGGCGGAGGGTGACCACGTACTCGTGGTCGGCGCGCGTGGTGGGTGGCGTGCGGGTGAAGGCCAGGCCGTGAGGTGTGCCGCCCTCGCGCAGCGCGCGGGAGAACACCGCCGGGTCACGACCACCCGCGGTGATGGCCCGGGACAGGGCGCACCACGCGCCCGTGGCCGCCTGGTTGGGCAGCCGGGCGCCCGGCCACGGTTCCCGGATCGTCAGACCGCCCCAGACGAGTCGCACGGCAGGCTCGGGCCAGGTATTTTCGCGCTCACCCCGATAAAGGATCATGTCGGGCACCGGAATACTCCTCGCGAGGAATTCGGGAGCTGGGCGGCCGGTCGATCGTACGCCCGCCCCGATCGGTTCCCGATGAATTCACCGCGAAGGAGTACCGCCCGCGAAAAAAGCGGCGGCAAAGGAGTGGAGCCCTTGAGTGGCCCTTCCGGAACAGCGGGAGGGGCCCGCCGGAGCGGGCCCCTCCCGGGTGTCGTTCAGCGCCGAGGCGCTCGGGTCACCGGCGCGGGAACAGGTCCCGGTAGGCGCCCTGGGTCTGCACGTTCAGCTCGCCGACGCGGACGAACTTCGCCGTCAGGGTCCGCGGGTCGCGGAGGTCCAGGACGTCGAGGCCCTTGGCCATGTCGGACGAGTAGATGTGGCCGTTGTAGTAGTAGGCCGACCACGTGCCGCCGCCCGCGCCGTTGGGCAGCGGACCGCGCTCGAACCAGGCGATCTCCCGCGGCTTGCGGGTGTCGGTGAAGTCGAACACCGAGATGCCGCCCTGGTACCAGGACTGCACCATGATGTCCCGACCCTGCACCGGGATCAGCGAACCGTTGTGCGCCACGCAGTTCTCGGTCTCGCCCTGGTGCCGCGGGATCTTGTAGTACGACCGGAACTCCAGCTTGCGACCGTCACCGCGACCGGTGATGTCGTACAGGCCGTTCGCGCCGCGGGTCGGGGCGATGGACGCCTTGCAGGTGGGCGCGCCGCCGCCGCCCAGCTCGTCGGTGAAGATCACCTTGGTGCCGGCGTTGTTGAACGTGGCCGAGTGCCAGAACGCGAAGTTCACGTTGTCCTGCACGCGGTTGATCTCGCGGGGGTTCTCGCGGTCGGAGATGTTCCACAGCACGCCGTCACCCATGCAGGCGCCCGCCGCGAGGTCCTTCGACGGGTACACGGTGATGTCGTGGCAGCCCGAGGTGGCGCGCACGTAGCCGGTCTCGATGGTGCCGTCCCGGCCGGGGTTGCCGCCGTCCGGGAACATGACCCGCTCCGACAGCAGGGTCGCCTCGGTCGGGTTCTTCAGCGGCACCTTGACGATCGAGATCAGGTCGTGCGGCGGCTGGCAGTCGGGGAAGGCGGCGTCCGGGCCGTACGAGGAGACGTACAGGTAGGCGTTCTTGCCGCGCTTGTCCGGCACCAGCGTGTGGGTGTGCGAGCCGCACCTGGTCTCGACGGCCTTGATGTAGCGCGGGTTGCGCTTGTCGCTGATGTCGAAGATCTTGATGCCCTCCCACGCGTCCTTGTTGCTCGCGGGACGGGAGGTGCTGGTGCACGAGTTGTCGCTGCGCGACGAGTCGGTGGACAGGAACAGCAGGTTGTCCTTGACCGACACGTCGTTCTGCGAACCCGGGCACAGCACCGCGCTGGCCACCTTCGGCTTGCGCGGGTTGCTGATGTCGTAGATGACGAAGCCGTCGTAGTTGCCCGCGATCGCGTAGTTGCCCTGGAAGGCCAGGTCGGTCCACGTGGACGAGGCGGTGAACGGGGCCGGCTTCGGCAGGTTGGCGATCAGCTGGAGATTGCGGGTGTTGCGGATCTCGTCGACCCCGGGGATGCCGCTGTCCTGCTGCTCCTGGCTCGACAGCTGCTGCTCCGTCAAGCCGGCCAGGTCGGTGTCCTCCGGCGCCGCGGTGGCCTGCGGGCCCAGGGCCAGCCCGGACAGGCTCAGCGCAAAGGCGCCCAAGACCGCGATCGGCGCCCGGCGGCGTCCGGTCGATTCGCGTAGTTCCACTTCAGGTTCCCCTTCCAACCCAGTGCAGGGATCCGCAAATAGTGCCTGTTCGCAACGCTAAGTACCAGACCCGATCGTCGGAAAACCTCACCTTTTCACCTCGTGGGCAGCCGGGTACGTTGGAGCGACCGGCGTAGTGGGGAGTGGTGGATGCGGGTCCTGGTCATCGCGGTGCTGGCGGCCGTCCTGGCGGGCTGCACGCCCGCGGCGGAGGAGCAAGCACCCGTCATCGCCCCCCGGGGGCCCGGTGAGCAGGCCCGGACGCTCTCGCCCGACGACGTCGGCACCGACCGGTGGGTGGCGCCGAGCGAGGCCGACGTGACCTACGTGGCGAAGATGATCGGGCACCACCGGCAGGCGCTGGAGATGTCCGCGCTGGCGCCCGAGCGCGCCGGCGACGAGACCGTGAAGGGCCTGGCCTCGCGCATCCACGACAGCCAGGGCCCGGAGATCGCGGGCATGGAGCAGTGGCAGCGGGACTACGCCGAGGACGCGACCGCCCACGGGCACGGCGGCGGGGTGCCCGAGGTCGACCACTCGACCATGCCCGGCATGGCCTCGGCCGCCGACCTGGCCGCGCTGGAGGCGGCCCGGGGCGCCGACTTCGACCGCCTCTTCCTGCGGCTGATGATCGCCCACCACGAGGGCGCGATCGAGATGGCCGTCGAACTGCTGTCCTCGGGCTCCGACGTGCGGGTCGAGGAGATGGCCAACGACGTCGTCGTCACCCAGACGGACGAGATCGAGCGGATGAAGGCCCTCGGCACCGCGTGACCCGGGCGGCCCCGCCGCTCAGGCCGGGCCGGCCGCCGGGACGGAGCCGGCCTGAGCGGCGGGCCGGCCGCTCGGACCGGACCGCTCACCGGACCGCTCAGGCCGGGGGACCGGCGGGGCCCACCCAGACCCGGATGGCCGTGCCGTCCTCCCCGGTGCGCACCCGCACGAGGTCGCACAGCAGGTTCACCAGCATCACGCCATAACCACCGTTCGCGCTGGTGCCCGGGTTGCGCCGACCCACCATGGGGTTGGCCAGCCGTCCCGCGTCCCGCACCTCGCACACCACCACGCCGTGCTCGCGCCACAGCAGCAGCGTGCCCACGCCGCCGCCGTGCACCACGCTGTTGGTGGTCAGCTCGTTGACCGCCAGCACCAGGTCCTCCACCTGGTCGGCGGTCAGACCGGTCGCGGTCGCGAAGCCCGCCACCAGCCGCCGCACCACCGACAGCTCGTCCAGGTCGAACCGGTGGACCAGCGCGTCCCCGTGCACCGGCGGCAGCGGCCGGTTGAACTCCGCCGCGGTCAGGAACGGCTCGCGGTAGGCCGTGCTCGGCCGCTGCCGCGAGTCCTCCACCACGACCGGGTGCGTCGTCGCCGCGTCCCGCAGGACCGCGGCGGACAGGCCGGCCGCGTCGTACGGGCACAGCAGCCACGCCGGCCGGTCCTCGAACGCGGTGTTGACCATCGCCTCGTGCTGCACGCAGGCGGGGTACTCCAGCTCCGTGCGATCCGGCCAGACCGCCTCGCCGATGATCCGCACCCGCGCCGCCGAGGAGTTGTCGGCGAACGCGGCCAGCACGCCCGGGATGATCCGGCCGGGGTTGCGCCCGGCTCGCCTCATGTCCAGGAACTCGACGTGGTCGGCCCGCCGCCCCAGCGCCGAGCGCAGCAGGTCGATACCCGGCCGGGGCACCGCGACCAGCACGGGCTCACCCGCCGCCAGTCCGTCGCACACGAACGGCACCGTGCCCGCGAGGTACTGCTCGTCATCGCGGTAGAGGAGTGCCTCGTGCACGAAATCGACCACCGGGGAACCTCCGAACGGCTGCTGGTGGGGGCCTGCCGTCCAGTATCCCGCCCGGAGGGGCCGGCTGAGCGGCCGGACCCGCCCGCGGGGCGTCGGCGCAGGCAGGCTCGCTGCGCCGGTCCGGGACCGGGTGCGCCCAGGCCACCGCTGGGGTGCGCGACCCGGGTGACCGGGTCCACCCGTTGGTGGCAGGACGCGTCACACGGTAACCGGGTAGGGCCGGTGGGGCGAGCCCGGTAACCCGGGTGGACGCCCCCGGGCGGTCACCCGGCGGTCAGGTTCTGCTCGACCTCGCCCGCCAGGGCCTCCAGCATCCGGGCGGGGAACTGCTCGTCCGCGCAGTCGTCCACGCTCAGCTCGACGACGCTGGCCGCGACGCCCGACAGGGACACCCGCAGCTCGCCGCGGCAGCCGTGCCCGGACAGCGGTTCCCAGGTCAGCAGCAGCCGGTCGTAGTCGGCGGCGAGGTTCAGCTGCCGCGGGTCGTCCTCCTCGCGCAGGATCAGCACGTCGCCGTTGCGGCCGACGACCTGGTAGGGCTCGGGGAGCCAGGAGGCCAGCCGGGACGGGTCCGCGGCGGCGTTGAACACCAGGTCGGGCAGGGCGGGGACGTCTCGTCGCGCGTGGATGGTCACGAAGCCCGGGTTACCCCGTTCAAGGGGGCCCACACCGGGCAACCCGCCGCCACGCGCCCTCACCCCGCCGCTCCCGGGGCTACGACCCGCCGCCGCCCGGCTCGGTCATGGCGCACATCGCCCGCGCCTTCACCGGGTCGGGCAGCACCCGTCCCGCCGCGGCCTGGGCCCGGTGCGCAGCGCCCCGGCCACCACGTGGTCCTTGCCCGCCATCAGCGCCTCGAACCCCTCGCGCGCCACCTCGGCCGGGTCGTCCTCGGGCCCGGTGGCCACCTTCGTGTCCTCCATGCCCGCGCGGCGGAAGAAGTCGGTGTCCGTGGGCCCCGGCATCAGCGCGGTCACGGTCACCCCGCTGTCGCGCAGCTCCTCCCGCAGCGACTGCGAGAACGAGGCCAGGAACGCCTTCGACGCCGCGTACACCGAGTGGAACGGCCCCGGCCCGGTCGCCGCGACCGAGGAGGTGAACAGCACGCGGCCCTCACCGCGCTCCACCATCGGCGGCACCAGCCGCTTGGCCAGGTGCACGGCCGAGCCGATGTTCGGCTCGACCACCCGCAGGTGCGCGCGCAGGTCGCTGTCGTCGACGAAGTCGCCGCCGATGCCGATCCCGGCGTTGACCGCGAGCGCCGCCACCGGCCGCCCGAACTCCTCGACCACCGCGACCAGGTCCTCGTTGCCCGCGCAGGTGGCCAGGTCCGCCCGCACCGGGTCGACCCGCGCCCCACCGGCGGCCAGGCCGCGCGCCACGTCCTCCACGGCCCCGTTCTCGGCCGCCACGACCAGGTCGAACCCGTGTTCGACGAAGACCCCCGCCAGCTCCAGCCCGATGCCGCTGGACGCGCCGGTCACCACCGCCGGTGGTCGGGACGTGCTCTCCGGTGTGCCCACGGGGGTCGACTACCCGGAGTGATGTCACCCAATCCGGTTTCACCCGGGGTATTCATGGGAACTCCTCGGTTCCTTCCCGGTTCCCGCGGATGACGAACGGCGGTGACGGATGTCCGGAAGACGCGGCCAGGTCGGCGTGCTCGACGTCGGTTGCTTCAGCGCCCACCTGCTGGTGGTGGACGGCTCGCCGCTCCACCCGGTGCTGTCGCACAAGACCAGGCTCCGTCTGGACCGGGAGCTCGACCCGGACAACCGGTTGAGCCCCGAGGGCGTCGACCAGGTCGTGAGCGCCGTCCGCACCGCGCGCCGCACCGCCGAGCGGGCGGGTGTGGCCGACTTCGTCCCCTACGCGACCTCGTCGATCCGCGACGCGGCCAACGCCGCCGAGGTGATCGCCGAGGTCGCCCACCGCACCGGCACGCGGCTGCGCGTGCTGCCGGGTGACGAGGAGGCGCGCCTGTCCTACGTGGCCGCGCGCCGCTGGTTCGGCTGGCAGGCGGGCCCGCTGCTGGTCCTCGACGTCGGCGGCGGCACCGTGGAGCTCGCGGCGGGCGAGGACGCCGCGCCGTCGCTGGCCAGGTCGCTGCCCTTCGGCGCCCGCACGCTGACCCGCCGGCTGTCCCTCGACGTGGTCGGGGGCCGGTCCGCCCAGGACGGGCGGCACCCCGCCGAGCACCGCGAACTGGCCCGCGTGCGCGAGGCCGTGCGCGAGGCGCTGGCCGGCACCAGCCTGACCGACCACCGCGCGGTCGGCTGCTCGAAGGTGTTCCAGCAGCTCGCGCGCCTGGCGGGGGCCCGGCCCCAGCACGAGGGCCCCTTCACCCCCCGCACGCTGCGGTTGACCGACCTGCGCCGCTGGATCCCGCGCCTGGCGAGCATGCCGCCGCCGAAGCGCGCCCGGCTGCCCGGCATCTCCCGGCACCGCGCCGGGCAGTCGCCGGCCGGCGCGCTGGTGGTGGAGGCGCTGATGGTGGCCACCGGGCACGACCAGGTGGAGCTCTGCCCCTGGTCCACCCGCGAGGGGCTGCTGCTCACCCTGGGTGGGCAGGACGACGACGACGAGATCAGCCAGGCGGCGTGAAGGGATCAACGGGGATGCTCGCGCTGTCGGTCGAGTCCCACCGGACCGGGTGCGCGGTGGTGGTGGCGTCCGGTGAGCTGGACCTGGCGGGCGCGCGCCGGGTGCTCGACAAGATGGACCGCCTGATCACCGAGGGGCGCGACCGGGTCGTGCTGGACATGTCGGGGGTCGCGTTCTGCGGCGCGCAGGCGATGAGCGCGCTGGTCCGCACGCGGGCCAGGGCGCAGCGCGCCGGCGGGTGGCTGCGGCTGGCCGCCGTACCGTCGCACGTGCGCCGCGTGTTCGAGCGCACCGACCTGGACCGGCTGTTCCCGCATTACCCGGACGTGGGATCAGCAGCCACCGGTCGGGTAGTTTCCGGCCCCGACCACCGGGTAGTCGAGCGGAAACCACCCTCCCAAGCGAGGTGATCCGCAATGAGCACCACCACCACGACGCGCGTGCCGCACCCGGTGCGCGCGGCGGCGATGGCGATCGCGGTCGTGTTCCTGCTGGTCGGCGTGCTGGGGTTCGTGCCGGGCATCACCGCGCACCTGGACCGGATCTCGTTCGCGGGTCCGGACTCGGGCGCGCACCTGCTCGGCGTGTTCCACGTGTCCGTGCTGCACAACCTGGTGCACCTGCTGTTCGGCGTGGCCGGTCTGGCGCTGGCCCGCACGGTGCCCACCGCCCGGTCGTTCCTGATCGGCGGCGGCGCCCTGTACCTGGTGCTGTGGCTCTACGGGCTGCTGGTCGACAAGGGGAGCGCGGCCAACTTCGCGCCGTTCAACACCGCTGACGACTGGCTGCACCTGGGCCTGGGCGCCGGCATGATCGCACTGGCGTTGGGCCTGAAGGGCAACCCCAACGCCCGCAGTGCCTGAGCTCGTGACGTCCGCGTTCCGCGCGCTGGCGAGCGCCCGCGGGGCTCGGGCGGTCCACCCGCGCGGCCGGTGGTTCACCGGCACGATGACCACGACGTTCGACCCCGCCCTCCCGCTGCCGGCGGGTCGGACCGAGGTGGTCGGCAGGCTGTCGAAGGGCGCCGGCACCCCGGCCGGCGTGCCCGACGTGCTGGGCCTGGCCTTCCGGCTGCCCGGACCGTGGGACGTGCTGCTGTCCACCTCGCTCGCCCGCGTGCTGCCCCGGCCGGCCCGGACCTGGTCGAGCGCCCGCTACGGCAGCATCACCCCGTTCCGCTGGCGGGGCGGCCTGGCGTGGCTGGCCGCCGTGCCCGACCCCGGGCAGACCGCGTCGGCGTCGCTGGACGACCTGCCCGGGGAACTGGGGTTCACCCTGGAGGTGGGCGGGCCCTGGCGGCCGGTCGGGCGCCTGGTGGTCCGCCCGCTGCCCGCCGACGGCCTGCTGCCCGCCGACGGCCTGCTGCCCGCCGACGACGAGCAGCCGCCGCTGGACCCGGTCCGCAACCGGCCGGCCGGCCTGGAGCTGGCCCCCGCGCTGCTGGCCAGGCTGCGGGAACGCGCCTACCGCGGCAGCAGACGCGGTCGTCCGGCCGAACAGGACCCGTGAGTTCGCGCAGCCCCCGCGTAGGGACCACCCGCCTCGTTCGCGCCCGCTGATCAACCGAAGGTGGGTGCCACGGGCCGCCGGACTCCACCTCCTCCCCGCCAGGCGGCCGAGTGGAACGGAGAACCACCGATGCGACACGACCGCTCGACCCGGCGACGGGTCGTCACCGCCTGCCTGGCGACGGCAGCGCTGCTGCTCGCCGGCGTCGGCTCCGGTTACGCGGCCGGCCCGCCCGAGGGCGAGATCCTCGGCGTCGGCAAACCCGGCGCGGTGAAGGACAGCTACATCGTCGTGCTGCGCGCCGACTCGATCAGCGCCCAGCAGACCGAGGTCCAGGCGAACGACCTCGCCCACCGGTACGGCGGTTCGGTCAAGCTCACCTACACCGCCACCGTGCGCGGCTTCTCGGTCACCATGAACGAGGAGCAGGCCCGCCGGCTCGCCGCGGACCCGGCGGTCGCCTACGTCGAGCAGGACGCCCTCGCGCACGCCACCACCACCCAGGACAACCCGACGTGGGGCCTGGACCGGGTGGACCAGGAAGACCTGCCGCTGGACTCGAAGTACACCTACGCGAGCGCGGGCGCGGGCGTGACCGCGTACGTCATCGACACCGGCATCCACAAGGCGCACACCGACTTCGGCGGCCGGGTCACCGACGGCCGGGACCTCGTCGACGGCGACGGGGTGGCGCAGGACTGCCACGGCCACGGCACGCACGTCGCGGGCACCATCGGCTCCACCACCTACGGCGTGGCCAAGGCCGTGGAGCTGGTCGCCGTGCGGGTGCTCAACTGCCAGGGCTCCGGGCAGTGGTCGCAGGTCGTCGGCGGCATCGACTGGGTCGCGCAGAACGCGGTCAAGCCCGCGGTGGCCAACCTCAGCCTCGGCGGCTCCGCGGACACCACCGTGGACAGCGCCGTCAAGCGGCTCGTCGCCGCCGGCGTCACCACCGCGGTCGCCTCCGGCAACGACAACCGCGACGCGTGCAGCACCTCGCCCGCGCGCGTGCCCGAGGCGATCACGGTCAACGCGGTCGAGAGCTCCGACCAGCGCTCGTCGTTCTCCAACTACGGCACCTGCACCGACATCTTCGCGCCGGGCACCGGGATCACCTCCACCTGGCACACCGGGAGCACCAACTCCATCAGCGGCACCTCGATGGCCTCGCCGCACGTGGCCGGCGCGGCGGCGCTGTACCTCTCGGCCGCCGCCGGGGTCAACGCCCAGGCCACCCCGGCGCAGGTGGCCAAGGCCCTGACCGACCACGCCGCGAGCGGCGTGGTCGAGAACTCGGGCTCGGGCTCGCCGAACAGGTTGCTGCACACGGGGTTCATCGGTGGCGACGACCCGGACCAGCCCGCCTGCCCGGGTGGGTCGAACGCGGACGACGTGGCGATCCCCGACGCGGGCGAGGCGGTGACCTCCGCCATCTCGGTCACCGGCTGCGCCGGCGCGGGCACCGCGGCCACCAGGGTGGAGGTGGACATCGCGCACACCTACACCGCCGACCTGGCGGTGGACCTGATCGCCCCGAGCGGCGAGGTGTACGTGCTGCGCAAGTCCGGCGGCGTGGGCTCGTCGTCCGGCATCCACGAGACCTTCTCCCCGGACACGTCCGGGGAGACCAGGAACGGCACGTGGAAGCTCCAGGTCAAGGACGTCTACACCCACGACACCGGGAAGATCGAGGGCTGGTCCCTCACGTTCTGACCGTTCCCCCGATCGGCACCCGCGGCGCGCGGTCCTCCCTCGCACGCGCCGCGGGTGCGCCCAACCCGTGCCGGTGGAGGAAACCCGTGCCGCACCGCCCCACGGCCGCCGCGGTGATCACCGCGCTGGCCCTCCTGGGAACCGCGCCGACCGCGCAGTCCCGGGAGGCCGACTTCGTGCCCGCCCGCGACCCGGTGCCGGGCAGCTTCCTGGTGTCGCTGGTGGAGACCGGCCGGTCGGCGGCGGCCACCTCGTCCTCCCTGACCGGGCGGTACGGCGGCCGCGTGAAGACCGTGTTCACCGCAGCCCTGCACGGGTTCCTGGTCCGGGACCTGACCGAGGCCCAGGCCCGCCGGCTGGCCGCCGACCCGGCGGTCCGGAAGGTCCACCAGGACGGCACCGCACGCGTCGCGACCGACCGGTTCGCGACCGCCGGCGCCCACGCTGCCGCCCGCCGCACCGCCGACCCCCACGCCACCGCCACCCAGTCCCGCGCCACCCAGTCCCGCGCCACCTGGGGCATCGACCGCGTGGACCAGCGATCCCTGCCCCTGGACCACGAGTACGACTACCGCACCACGGCGTCCGAGGTGACCACGTACGTCCTCGACAGCGGAGTCCGCCGGACGCACGCCGAGTTCGAGGGCCGCGCCTCCGACGGCCACGACTTCGTCGACGACGACGCGGTGGCGCAGGACTGCCACGGCCACGGCACCCACGTGGCGGGCACCATCGGCGGCCGGACGTGGGGCGTGGCCAAGAAGACCAGGCTGGTCGCGGTGCGGATGCTCGGCTGCGGTGGCTCGGCCCCCGACTCCGCCGGCGTCGAGGGCATCGAGTGGATCGCCCGCAACGCCGTCGAGCCCGCCGTGGTCAACGGCAGCTTCACCTTCGACACGCCCGGCATCGGCGACGAGGCCATCGGCGGCCTCACCGCGGCGGGCATCGCGTTCGTGGCCGCGGCGGGCAACGACTCGGCCGACGCCTGCGGCGCCGGACCCGCGCGCAACCCCGACGTGATCGCGGTCGGCGCGACGAACGAGGACGACGAGCGGGCCCGGTTCTCCAACCACGGTTCGTGCGTGGACCTCTTCGCGCCCGGCGACTCCATCACCTCGGCCTCGCACCGCGGCGACACCGCCTCCACCACCATGAGCGGCACGTCCATGGCCTCGCCCCACGTGGCCGGCGGCGCGGCGCTGTACCTGGCCGGCCACCCGACCGCCACGCCCGCGCAGGTGCACGAGGCGCTGACCGGCGCGGCGACCCCGGACGTCGTGCGGGACCCCGGCCCAGGCTCCCCGAACCGCCTGCTGCACACGGCGTCGTTCGGCGCGGAGGAGCCCGGGTGCGAGGGCGGGCGCAACGACGACGACGTGCCGATCCCGGACGCGGGCGCGGCGGTGACCTCGACCGTCGAGGTGGCGGGGTGCCCCGGCGCGGGCACCGCGACCACGCGGGTGGCGGTGGACATCGCGCACCCGTACCCGGCGGACCTGGTGGTCGACCTCGTGGGACCGGGCGGGGCGGTGTTCCCGCTGCGCGCGGCGGGCGAGGTCGGTTCTCCGGGCGGCCTCCACGAGACGTTCGCGGTCGACACGTCCTCGCAGCCCCGCGACGGCGCGTGGCGGCTGCGGGTGAGGGACGCCTACGCCCACGACACCGGGAAGATCGAGGGCTGGGTCCTCACCTTCTGGACCGGGCGCCTGCCGGCCCCGGCACCCTGGTAGACCTGGCGCCCTTCTCCGGCCCGGGGCGCTTCAGACGCGCAGGACCGCGGCCAGCCGCTGCGCGCCCCTCTTCGCCAACCCCGACCCGCGGGCCACCAGGATCCCCAGCACCACCACGACGGCGAACGGGAGGTACCCGGAGTACCGACCCCCCGACGCGATGGACGAGTACACCACCAGCACCAGCACCACGACGCCCAGCACCACGGCGCCGATCCGGCTCCACGTCATCGACTGCTGGTCGTCGCGGCGGTAGAGGTCGTAGATCCCCATCGCGTACAGGATGAAGATGACGCCGAGCCCGGTGCTCATGCCCGAGCGGGCCAGCTCCAGCGGCCACGACGAGAACTCCGGCACCCGGTAACCGCCGTTCAGGTGGGCGCGCAGCACGATGCCGCCGTCACCGAGGACGGTGTAGACCATGCCCGGCGTCCCGGCCAGGCAGCACAGACCGCCCAGCGGCCACTCGGCGGCGGTGCTCACCAGCAGTCCGAGGGTGAACAGCACCGCGGACCACCCCATGACCAGCAGGGGCCACCCGGACCAGGCGGACAACGCGTACGCCAGGGCCAGGTAGAGCAGCAGGAAGCTCGTGGCGATCCAGACCTTGCGGGCGTACTCGGTGCCGCCGACGAGGCTGATCGCCTGCTCCACCACCAGGTGACCCAGGCACTTCGAATCGCCCCGCACCCGCCGGATCGCCGGGCGACCGCACGGCGACCGGCCCTCCACGTCCTTCAGCCTGGTGTACCCGCAGGAGAACTCCATGCCGATCACCGGACGGCCTCGGTGGTCTCGCTCGACGGCAGCTGCTTCTCGCGCGCGGCGATCACCTGGGTGTGCAGCCACGCGATGGCGGCGCGGCGGCTGGACCGCCAGACCTTCCACCACGGCCCCTCGCCGCGCGGCACGGAGAACCACCGCTTCAGCTCGTCGACTGAGGTGCTGTGCTCCGCGACCTCGTTGATCACCCGTCGGCGGCGGCGCAGCAGAGCCCTGGCCAGCACGCTGCCGACGAGCGCGAGCCCGGACAGGGCACCGATCGCGATCGCGAGCCACTGGGGGAGGAACGACGCGTCGTCCTCGGAGCGGTCGGCCACCACGTGCAGGACCGCGCTGGTGGTCGCGGTGGCGCACAGGGCGAGGTAGAACGCCGTGGTGAAGTAGGACCGGCGCACCAACCGGGTCAGCGAGTCCCTCATCGCCTCGGGCCAGCCGGGGTTGTTCACCAGCCACAGCGACCACTTGCTGAACCGGTCCCACTCGCTGGGCAGGAAGTCCCGGTGCAGCCCGTCGCAGCCGTTGCGGTCGGAGGCGACGAGCACCTCGTGCCAGGCGTGGCTCAGGTCGTCGTAGCCCAGCTCGAAGTTGGGCCGCCCCTCCTCCCAGTCCTGGAACAGCCTGCGGTCGAACGGCAGCCAGTGGAAGCTCTTGCCGTAGCCGGGATCGCCCCAGTGCCGGACCAGCGCCTCCCGGCTCGGGACCCGGTTGACGACGGTCTCGGCGCGCATCCGGTTGAACTCCTCGACGGTCTGCACGCAGTTGCTCAGGATCGTCTCGCGGGAGTCCTTGGCGCCCGCGCGGGCCGCGGCCACGATGAACGGGTGGTGCGCGGCCGTGATGGCGTTGACCACCAGCGGGTCGAACTGGGCGCCGCAGTCGATCACGACGCAGGTCGCGCCCTGGCGGATGCCCCGGTCGAACGCGGCGTCGAGGATCTGCCGGCAGACGGCGTTGGAGCGGCGGTCCTTGATCTCGGCCACCAGGTTGAAGACGAACAGCTTGTCGCTCACCCGCGCGGCGGGCAGCAGCATGATCTTCCCGCACTCGAACCGCCTCAGGTACTCCGGCGTGACGTCCAGCAGCCGGTCGTTGAGGTGGCGCTGCGGCGTGCGCGTCTGCTCCTGCGAGAACCCGGCGACGTGGTCGGCGAACGTGCGGACCGGGCCGATGTCCACCTTGGCCCGCTGGCACCACTCGCTCGTGCCGCCGTGCTGGGCGATGTCGGCGTCGAGGTAGAGCACGTTGTTGCCGGACTCGGCGAGCAGCTCCGCCGTCATCATGGCCAGCGTGGTCTTGCCGACGCCGCCGGACGTGCCCACGAACGCCCAGCTGGGCATGGGCGGCTGGTACGGGGCGGGCGGCGGCAGCGGGATGCTCCAGTCCGCGCCCTGGGCGGCGACGTGCAGCGAGGGCGTCTGCCGGTCCCGGGTCTCCCGCCGCACCACGTCGCGGACGTCGGAGACCAGGGTGGTGACCCTGGCGTGGCGGGTGCCGTGGTCGAGGCCGCGCTCCAGCACGGACAGCACCGACCTGGTGAAGTGGCCGTGCCCCTGCCGGTCGTCCTCGCGGGCGACCTCGTTCGGGCCGCACGCCGAGATGACGACGCGGCCGTGACCCTCCATGCGGAGGAAGTCGTCCGTGAACTCCTTGCCGCCGCCCCGCGCGCCGATCGAGAACCCGCGGCTGTCGCCGGCGAAGGCGCCGCTGAAGCACGTGTCCAGCATGACGAGCAGCCGGCGGGTCTTGAGGCGGTTGAGCAGCGCCCACACCTGGTGCACGGGCAGGGCGGAGGCGAGCGGCTGGTCGATGTCGGCGTCGTGGGGCAGCAGGAACGTCGACCACCCGCGGTCGCTGTCGGCGCTGTCGCGCAGGTCGGACATGCCGTGGCCGGACCAGTAGATGATGATCGGGTCGTCGGTGTCCCTGACCCGCTCGTTGAGGCCGACCTCCAGTTGCCAGTAGATGTCCTGGCGGGTGGCGCTGCCGTCGGTCAGCGTGACCACGTCGAAGCCCGCCGACTCCAGTCGCCGGGACACCTCCGAGGCGTCGTTGACCGCGCACTTGAGCGCGGGGATGCGGGTGGCGGAGTACCGGTCGATGCCGATGACCAGGGCGTGCGGCACTGCTCCTCCAGGCGGTCGTGCGGTGTTCCCGTCATCGCGAGCCGAGCGTCATCCCGCCGTCCTCGCCGGGGTCGCGGTCGGGTTCACGGTGGGATTGGCGACGGGATTCGCGATGGGATTCCCGGTGGGGGTCGTAGTCGGGTTCGCCACCTGGTTCGTGGCCGGATTCGTGGAGTTCGGCCGCCAGCCGCTCGGCGTCCCGGGCCGAATACCCCTCGATGGACACCGGGTTCCCGTTGACCTCGAACCGGTGCGCCTTGCCGCGGTGCCGACCCAGGAAGGCGACCACGGTGCCGCCGACCGCGGTCCAGGCGGCCGGGCTCTCGGCCACGGCCACCACGACCTCGACCAACACCGAGCGCGCGGCGCCCCGGGGCAGCCGGAACCCGGCCGACGCCAGGTGGTCGCGGAAGTCGTCGGCGAACCCGTCCGGCACCTCGACCGGCACCGCGCGGGTTTCGTCCGCGGACATCAGCAGGAACTTGACGACACCGCTCTGGTTTTCCTCGTCGCGAATGATCAACAGTTTCTCCGTGGTGCCTGCTCTCCGCAAGCGTGCGGAAACCGGTGAACCGCTGAGCCGCGGTTTCAGTGGGGCAGGACGCTAGCATTCAACCGTTGGGCGCGATTGCGGAAACAGTTGTCGACCACTCGCATGGACCAATTGGCGCGGAAGTTCCGGCGCTATTCCCGGTAGGCAAGGAATTTCACGTTCCCGGTGCCCGCGGCGGGTCGACCAGCTCGGCCGGCAGCGCGCGCACGCGCCGGTCGATCTCGACGGTCTCGGTGGTGAGCTTCTTGGGCACCTCGGCGGTGATGTCCAGGCCCCACTCGGAGAGGGCCTGTGCGGCGGCCATCTGGGAGCGGCCGGCGTTGTGGACGCAGACGAACAGGACCTCGGGCTTGCGGTGCAACGGGCTGTCCTCCGGTGTCGGGCGGTCGGCGGCACAGTCGGCCGCGTGGTCGGTCACGTGGTGCGGTGCACGGCGGGCGCGAGGCGGTCCACCCGGTCGGCCAGGTCGCGGAAGGCGGCGTCGAAGACCCCTGAGCCACCGCACACGCCGGTCTCGGGCAGCACCGGCTCGACCCGCTCCGCGCCCTCGCGGTCGCCGGCGATCTCGGCGACCACGCTGCGGACCCGCTCGACGGCCCCGGTGCGGAACCCGGTGACCACCTCGACGTGCCCGGCCCGTGCGGCGGCCGCCGCCCTGAGCCGGAGCGCGCCGCGGGCGGGGAGCTGGTCGGCTTCCCCGCCGCCGAACACGTTGCCGACCCGCCCCCGGCGCAGCAGCCAGGTGACGTGCGTGCCGGGTGGCGGTCCGCCGGCCCAGGTGGCTCCAGCAGCCGCCGCGCGGCCGGGTCGACCAACTCCGACCACGGCGAGAACAGCCGCACGTGGTGCCACTGCGCCACAACGGCACCGGCTTGCGTCCCGGCCTCCAGCACCAACGGTCGAAGGCCGCGCTCCACCAGGTGCGCCGCCGCCGCCGGCCCGGTCGGGCCGGCACCCACCACAACCACCGGGAACTCGCGCAAGAGCGACCCCTTTCATCGGTGAAAATCGATTGAACGAGCGCACTCTGTCGAAGGGGGTCGATGGATTCAACCATCGTCTCTCATCGATAGACTGGGCTCATGACGAGGACTCAGCCGCAAGTCGGCCTCGCACCGGACGACGCCGCCGCCTACGCCGGGTGGTTCGCCTGCCTGGCCGACCCGACGCGCGTGCGGCTGCTGCACACCGTCGCCACCCACCAGGGCGAGATCACCGTGGGCGCGTTGACCGAGGCGGTCGGCATCAGCCAGTCCACCTGCTCCCACCACCTGCGCAAGCTCGCCGACGTCGGCTTCGTCCGGCTGCGCAAGGAGGGCACCGCCACCCTCGTGTCGGTCAACCCGACCTGCTGCACCGGCCTGCCGCACGCCGCCGACGCGGTCATGGGCACCATCGTCACCCGTCCGTGCTGCCCCACCGACCTGCCGGACGACGTCACCGTGCGCGCCATGACCGACCGCGACTGGGTCGACGTGCGCCGCGTCTACGGCGAGGGCATCGCCACGCGCAACGCCACCTTCGAGACCGAGACCCCCAGCCGCCGCACCCTCGATGCGAAGTGGCTGCCCGAGCACCGCTGGGTGGCCGTGGTCGACAGCCGGGTCGCGGGGTGGGCCGCCGCCACGCCGGTGTCGGCCCGCGAGTGCTACTCCGGCGTCGCCGAGACCTCCGTCTACGTCGGCGAGGGCTTCCGCGGTCGTGGGGTGGGGAAGGTGTTGCTGCACAAGCAGGTCACCGCCGCCGACACCGGCGGCCTGTGGACGCTCCAGACCGCGATCTTCCCGGAGAACCGCGCGAGCATCGCCCTGCACCACGCTGCGGGCTTCCGCACCGTCGGTGTCCGCGAGCGCATCGCCCGGCACCACGGCACCTGGCGCGACACCGTGCTGCTCGAACGCCGCGCCGCCCCCGGCCCGACCACCTGCTGAAGCCCCCCGAACACCCCTCCCGAGAACCCCGCGGAACACCCCGCGGACGCCCTTCCCGACCCCTTCGGCGAACCGCGTGTCACCCGCCGACGGCGCCCGTGACGGCGTGTACCGTGTCGCGGACGACAGGCGCCCGTTCAACCACGAGCGGGCGCCTGTCGCTGCTCTGCGCTGGAGTCGCGAGGAACGAGGGTGGCATGGCTGAGACGACGGCCAAGGGGACCGCGGTCGCGAGACGGGCCTCCGGCAAGGCGACGCCGGTGGACCAGCCCGAGCTGCGGCAGCTCCTCGCCGGGCTGACCGCGGTCCGCGACGGCGACTTCGGCACCCGGCTGCCCGACGACGCGGACGGCCTGCTCGGCGAGATCGCCACCGTCTTCAACGGCATGGTCGACCAGCTGTCGCTGTTCACCTCCGAGGTGACGCGAGTGGCGCGCGAGGTCGGCACCGACGGCCGGCTGGGCGGCCAGGCCGAGGTGCCCGGCGTGTCCGGCACCTGGAAGGACCTCACCGAATCGGTGAACGCCATGGCGGGCAACCTGACCAGCCAGGTCCGCGACATCGCCCAGGTCGCCACGGCGGTGGCGCGCGGCGACCTGTCGCAGAAGATCGACGTGGACGCGCGCGGCGAGATCCTGGAGCTGAAGGAAACCGTCAACACGATGGTGGACCAGCTCTCGGCGTTCGCCGACGAGGTGACCCGCGTGGCGCGCGAGGTGGGCAGCGAGGGCAGGCTCGGCGGGCAGGCCCAGGTGCCGGGCGTCGCGGGCACGTGGCGCGACCTGACCGACTCGGTGAACTTCATGGCGGGCAACCTGACCGACCAGGTCCGCAACATCGCCCAGGTGACCACGGCGGTGGCGCGGGGCGACCTGTCGCAGAAGATCACGGTCACCGCGCGGGGCGAGATCCTGGAGCTGAAGAACACCATCAACACCATGGTGGACCAGCTGTCCTCGTTCGCGGACGAGGTCACCCGCATGGCCCGCGAGGTCGGCACCGAGGGCATCCTCGGCGGTCAGGCGGACGTCAAGGGCGTCTCCGGCACGTGGCGCGACCTGACCGACTCGGTGAACTTCATGGCGGGCAACCTGACCGCGCAGGTGCGCTCCATCGCCCAGGTCGCCACGGCGGTGGCGCGGGGCGACCTGTCGCAGAAGATCACGGTCACCGCGCGCGGTGAGATCCTGGAGTTGAAGAACACCATCAACACGATGGTGGACCAGCTCTCGGCGTTCGCGGACGAGGTCACGCGCGTCGCCCGGGAGGTCGGCACCGAGGGCCGGCTGGGCGGTCAGGCGGACGTCAAGGGCGTCTCGGGCACCTGGAAGGACCTCACCGAGTCGGTGAACGTCATGGGCGACAACCTGACCGCGCAGGTGCGGTCGATCGCCCAGGTGACCACGGCGGTGGCGCGGGGCGACCTGTCGCAGAAGATCCGCGTGGACGCGCGCGGCGAGATCCTGGAGCTCAAGGACACCATCAACACGATGGTGGACCAGCTCTCGGCCTTCGCGGACGAGGTCACGCGCGTCGCCCGCGAGGTGGGCACCGAGGGCAACCTCGGCGGCCAGGCCACCGTGCGCGGTGTGTCGGGCACCTGGAAGGACCTCACCGACAACGTCAACGTGATGGCCTCCAACCTGACCAGCCAGGTGCGGTCCATCGCGCAGGTGGCGACCGCGGTGGCGCGCGGCGACCTGTCGCAGAAGATCACCGTCGAGGCCAAGGGCGAGGTCGCCGCGCTGGCCGGCGTGATCAACACGATGGTGGACACGCTCTCGGCGTTCGCCGACGAGGTCACCCGGGTGGCCCGTGAGGTGGGCACCGAGGGCATCCTGGGTGGTCAGGCGCGGGTGCCCAA